>CAZFKK010000620.1:0-1521 GCA_964519735.1 uncultured Taibaiella sp. | reverse complement strand
TCCGGAAGTGATCATTTTTTCATAAAGACCACCGGCAATGGTAGCAATACTAAAGTCGTTGGAAACGGAAATATCAAAGAAGATCTTGATAATCCCCGAGATGGTTCCTACGAAACCAAGCATAGGCGCTATACCTGCGATTACCCCGAGATAATTCAGGTTTTTTTCCATTTTGGCCAGTTCGTAAGAGGTGGCCGTTTCCATATTCGAGTCCATCTCCTGGGGAGTTCTTTCGATATTGGCAACTCCGGTGCCTATAATATTGCCCAGGGCATTGTTCTGGCGTTCACAAAAATCCTTGGCTGACTTCAGGTCTCCTTTATGCAGCAGGTCGCCTACATTGCGCACGAAGAAGGCGTCCGATTTGGCCCTGTTGCGGATATAAAATATCCTTTCAAAAAGAATGAAGAGGGCTACGGCAAGCAACAGGAAAATCGGTATCATCACGATACCTCCTTTCATAAAGAGATCGATGACTTCTATCTTGCCCCGGATAGTATATGGTTTATCTACATTATGTTTATTGTATTAATAATTAGGGGCCTTATTGTCTAAAAAATGAACATTGCCTCCTCAGGGACAGGAGTATTATTCAATGTGCTCATTTACAGAATAAAAGTTTTTAAATTTTGCCCATGGCTTAAAATGCAGATGTAACATCGGGTAATTGCTGGCTTTTCAAATTTCCTGTTGTTGAAATAATAAAATAACTTCGCTAATACCTATACCAAGAATTTGACCGAGCAACTGGAAAAGACAAGCTTACATGATAAATCGCAGGGAGACGCATTGTTATGCGTTCTTACACCGGAAGGAGCATTCGAATGGATGAGCGAGTCCCTGGAACAGCTTACCGGTCACAGCTCTGAAAGGCTTAGGGGAGAATTTTTTATCCGGTATGTCTTCCCTCCCGACCGTGAACAGGTCAATATCAGCGAGAACAGCGAGGCCGGATTCCGTTTTGTTAAAGGAGATAACAGGCTGGTAAAGTTACAGGCAACTATTTTTCGCCTGAACAAAGGCCTGAGCAATGAACAGGTACTGTTGCTGTGCCGTGAGGCTGCCATTTCTGAGCAGCAACCGGCTGCCGTGCCTGAGGCAGAAGCTCCCCGGCCCATTCCGGCAGATCCGGCTAAGGCTCCCGGCGATGGGGAAAAGCTGGCCCGAAAAAACAGGCAGCTTGAGCTTTTTAACCAAATGATATCACATAACCTGCGCAGTCCGCTTACCAATAGCTTTATGCTCCTGTACAATCTTGAGAAGCTCATTACAGATAAGCAGGCTGTGGATATGGTGATGCGCCTGAGACATGCCAACCAGGTGATGCAAACCATGCTGGAAGAGCTTACCGGGATGCTGGCCATTTCAGGCAATTCGGCAGAAGCAAGGAAGATCAATATCGAATCGGTAATACAGCAAACGGTTTTCTCGCTGCAGGAAATGATTAATGACGCGGATGTTTCAGTAGAAATAGCTTCTCTTGAATGGACCGAGATTGCTTACCCGGAAAGCTTTATGAAG
>CAZFKK010000619.1:0-1523 GCA_964519735.1 uncultured Taibaiella sp. | reverse complement strand
CAATGTTTTCCAGATTGCCACTGAAAAAGCCGATCACATTCTGTGATATATGATACCCCCCGAACACCAGGTGCTCTTTGACCCGTCCTATATTAAAATATAGTTGCGGAACAAATAGCTTAACGCCGGACATAACATATAAAAGGGTTCTGATGGCGGTTGCAATTAAGTGTCCGTAAATGAGTGAAAGCGCTTCAAATCCACGGTAGGCGAATGCAATCGTACAAACGGACCCAAGTATGACACTGATCGTCTCTATAACAGCCAGTGTTTTGAACCTGAGCTCCTTTTGCAGCAGGATCCAATATATCTGGCTGAAAGCTATCAGCGGGAATGCCAGTGAAGCAATGGATATAAGCCGGATGAGCTTAGGCTCTTTATAAAAATCTGCTACCAGAAAGGATCCGGCATTCATTAAAAGGCAAATGGTAAACCCTAATGCAATACTGCTATAGAAGATGGTCGACAATACCTTTTTATTTTCCTCCTGCTTGTAAATGATCGAGTTCGTAAAACCCGAATTAGCAAAAATATGGAAGAAATTGAGAATCATGTTACAGATACTGACCAACCCGAACATGGTCGGTTCGAGTATCCTCGCCAGGATAGCCAGCTGCACAAGGGATACGCCGGTATTGATGGCCGAAGAAGTAGTGGTCCATTTGGCGCCGTTTATTGCTACTTTTTGATTACTCATACTGGATTTGACATAATGATTATGTTAGCAATATTGCGGTCGATCGTTGTCCGGACATGGCTTGTCTCACTTTTTTAGAACGAGTTGTCCGGTCAGCTTTAATAGCTTGTATTTCAAGTACAGCCATCTAAGGGCTAATACGAATGGCGTTTTGTTCCCCCGCCAATTTTTTCTGAACCCGGCCGTGCTGGGCTCTGTATCGGAGTTTTGGTGTGATAGCAATGCCAGGTGGTTATCAGCAAAGAGTGCCCTGCCTTTATTTTTTATAAAGGACAGGCACATGCTAAGTTCCGTTTTATCGCCGTTATTATTTTCAGTATACCTGCCGAATTTTTCGAAAAAGTTCGATCGCCTTAATAAAGGGTTATCTCCATAGACGTAAAATTTAAGAAGATTGGAGTACCAGGGCATCACATGGAAGACTTTTTCTGAGAAGCCATCCTTATGGGGGTGCAAATAGGGATATGGGTCTATAGAGTATAATGTTACAATATCCCATACCGGCTCCTGCTCCATAATTTGAAGGGCTTTCCGGAGATGCTCCCCGAAAGGGGATAGCGGCACAAAATCTTCCTGTATATAAAGGGTATAAGGTGTTTTCACGGCATCCTGCCCCTTGTTGATATTATTCCCCAGTCCTCTGTTTGAAGGGGTCGTCAGTAGCCTGAAAGTAAATTTTTCCTGCAGGTGCCGTATTTTGTTTATATGTTCTGCCGAGCTTGCATCGTCAGATACAATGATCTCCCCGAATGACAGGCCGGATGTGGCAATGGTTTCTAGTAGCCGGGTCAACGAATCGCTCCTGTTATAGTGCGTAATTAATAGC
>CAZFKK010000618.1:0-1525 GCA_964519735.1 uncultured Taibaiella sp. | reverse complement strand
CAGCGGTATGTTTTTCCCTTCCTTCTTCTCAACAGACCATTTCCCTTTAGGTTCGTTTTTCATTCCCTGAGATAAATATTTCAGGGAACTTGCATCTGCATAATTAAAATATTACATTTGTGTAGCGCTAATGAACTTTTTATGAAAAAGTTAGCGTTTTTCTTATCCAATGAGCTAATTATCAATAAGATTTTCAAAATTACTATTGCATGAAAGCGAATAGGCTACAGAATATAGTTTTAATGTGTTCATTGATTTGCATTTCAGGCATTTTATTTGCCCAATCCGATCATTTAAACAGGAATGCTGCAATGCAGCCTGAGGGGCAAAGCCTTGATTTTATTGAAAATAAAGGTCAATGGGTTAAAGAGGCCAAATATAAGGCGGAAATTCAAGGTGGCGCGATCTTTTTAACGGATAAAGGGTTTGTTTATAATTTTGCCAGTACGGAAGATTTACTAAGGATCCATGATGCGACGCATGAGGAAGAGCATCAGGGAATTAAGGAAGAATTAGTCCGTCACCATGCCTATAGCGTAAACTTCTCAGGCGCCAATACCGATGTGCGTTACCAGCAGGTCAACAAAAAAACCCATTATCATAATTATTTTATAGGGAATGATTCCTCTAAGTGGGCAGGGCAGGTCGGTTTATTTGGAAAGGTTATTCAAAAAAATGTTTACGCGGGAATTGATGTAGCGGTTTACAGCCGGGGGCGATCTTTAAAGTACGACTTTATAGTGAGCCCGGGAGCTGATGCCCGGCAAATCGCTTTATCTTATGAAGGGGTTCGCCCGGTATTGACCAGGGAAGGCCATCTTCAGATAAAAACTACGGTCAATGAAACCATAGAACAGGCTCCTTATTCTTACCAGGTTATAGAAGGGAAGCAGGTGGAGGTGAAATCAAATTTTAAGTTGAAGGACAAGACGGTATCTTTTGGGTTCCCGGAGGGCTATAATAAAAACTATCCCTTAATTATCGACCCGGAATTAATTTTTGTGACCTATAGCGGCGCTACAAGTGATAATGTATTTGCCTACGCCACTACTTATGATGAGTCGAGTAATTTATATACAGGCGGAGAAGTATATTCTCCCCAATGGCCGGTAACAATGGGAGCGTTTCAAACTAATTTTAACGGCGGACGTGATGTGGGTATTAATAAATACGATGCTACAGGCACCAATCTGCTTTACTCCACTTATTATGGCGGTAACAGGATAGAGCTCCCACATGCGATGCGCGTCAATGACCGGGGAGAACTTGTTGTAGCGGGCAGTACCAATTCTTTCAATTTACCCACTACAACGAATGGTTATAGCAATTCGCTGAATGGATTTTTTGATATGTTCGTCGTGCATTTTAACAATACCGGAACTGCCCTGATCGGTGCAACCTATATCGGGGGCAGAGGTACCCAACCGGAGCAATTCACCCTTACTTCGGTGGATTACACAAGCAGCAACAGGAGCTCTGCCACCAGTCCTATGGAACTGGACTTTGATTACCTGGGAAATATATG
>CAZFKK010000617.1:0-1532 GCA_964519735.1 uncultured Taibaiella sp. | reverse complement strand
GTTGCTTCAGATAAGGTAAAATGCCAATAATTGGTATCTTTGCCTGAAACCAACCTTAGTTTATAGATTATGGATACCTCCCGCAAACTCATTACGCTTGACGAATTTACTATTCAACAAACCCGGGAATTTCCCAAGGCCACCGGGGAACTATCGGCCCTGCTTCGGGATATCTCCCTGGCCTGTAAGCTGATTAACAAACAGGTGAATAAAGCCGGGCTGGTAGACATCATCGGCAAATACGGCGCCACTAATGTGCAGGGAGAAGAGCAGATGAAATTGGATGTGTATGCAGATGAGATGCTAATCAATGTTTTACGTAATAGCAACGACTGTGCCGGTGTCGCCTCAGAAGAGAATGACAACCATGTGTGTTTCGATGACGCTTATTCCGTCAATTCCAAATATGTGGTCTTATTTGATCCCCTGGATGGTTCCTCTAATATAGATGTAAATGCGCCCATTGGTACCATTTTTTCTATTTACCGGAGAGTTTCGCCCCTGGGCAGCCCATGCACGGAAGAAGATTTCCTGCAACCCGGCAACAAATTGATGGCGGCGGGTTATGTTATTTATGGCAGCAGTACCATGTTGGTCTATGCCACCCGTTTGGGCGTCAATGGTTTTACCCTGGAACCTTCCATCGGAGAATTTTGCCTGTCTCATCCCCATATGGTCTGTACGGAAAAGGGTAAGATCTATTCGCTTAACCAGGGCAATAGCGGCTTATATGGCGAAGGTATGCAACGCTTCCTGCATTATTGTATGGAAACCAACAAAGAAGAAGGCCGGCCCTATGCCCACCGTTACATAGGATCCATGGTAGCAGACCTGCACCGTACCCTGATCAAAGGCGGCATATTTATCTATCCTGCAGACCAAAAAAACAAAAAAGGCAAGCTCCGGTTACAATACGAATGCAACCCCATGTCCTTTATTGTAGAAGCAGCAGGAGGGGCCTCTTCAGATGGCAGCCAAAGAATACTGGATATTGTGCCTACCGAATTACACCAGCGTATCCCCATATTTATCGGCTCTAAATCGTTAGTAGAGAAGGCCCTGGAGTTTGTTGCAGCAGAGGAGCCCGTATCCTGAAGCTGTACTCATCCCAGGTGAACAATCAATAAATTATACTATGAAAATATTTATTTCCGGAGCTTCAGGATTGGTCGGAGGACATTGTCTGCAGCATTTTAAGGAACAGGGATGGGAAGTCACCGGCTCCCACCTTTCTTATCCCACAGCAGATACGGTCTATTTTGATACCCTAAGCCCGGATAACCCGGACAACTTCGACATCCTCGCCTTTGCACCGGATGTGATCGTCCATTGTGGCGCCCTGACCCATGTGGATTATTGCGAACAACACCCGGAGGAAAGTTATGAAAAAACAGTACAAAGTACCAAAAACCTCCTGGCACTGACCCAGGCCTGTAACGCCCGTTTTGTGTACATCTCTACAGATTATGTATTCGATGGCCACCAGGGACCTTACCGGGAAGAAGCCCCGGTTAATCCCATAAGCGTGTACG
>CAZFKK010000616.1:0-1534 GCA_964519735.1 uncultured Taibaiella sp. | reverse complement strand
TAAGGTTCAGGGCCGCTGCCCGCTCCTCGGTAATGGGTGCACAAATCAATCCACGGCCATGCTTGGACATAAAATTGATGATCTCTGGAGTAACATTACGGGCCGCCGTGACAAAATCACCTTCATTCTCGCGGTCTTCATCATCCACCACAATAAGTAATTTTCCTTGCCTGATATCCGCCAAGGCTTCCTCTATGGTTTGCAGCATAACTAATTTTTAAAAACTTTGGGGCAAAGTTACGCCATAATAAACAAAGGCCGCCCGGAATTGAAATGTAGGAATCCGGCTAATTGCCACCCAACTGGATATTAAAATATACTTTGGCCAGGAGGATAAGACCAAAGATAAGAATACACACGGCAGAAGCACGGTTCAGGTACATGATTTTCCGAAGGGTCAGCCAGCGCCGAATCTTATCAGCAAGAAATACTTTAAGAAAATCTGCACTTAATACAAGTCCCAGGCAAATACCGAAAAAGACCAGCCGAGGACCAAAGGCATAGTCCGCCACCTTGATCGCGGCGCCCACCCATAACAAGACTACTGCGGGATTCAGTGTGTTCATCAGGAAACCGCTGGCTGCAATCCTGAAATAGGCCCCCCGCGTAATTTTCAATTCTGTTCCCCGCCGGGGCCGTTTGGGCTTGTATTTACGCAATAAACCCACCAAGCCCATACCTATAAACAAAGCCGATCCTATATAACCTACGGTACGCTGGTGGGCTTCCAGGAAAGACAACCAGTTGGTCGCTATATTGGCCAGGGTTACGTACAGAATATCACTAAGTGATACACCCAATATAAAAGCGACGCCTGCTTTGTAACTGTGGTGCATACTATAGCTGATAACGGCAAAAAGGGTTGGTCCCACCGAAATAGCGATAAACAAACCTAAAAGCAATCCACTGACGATGACTTCTGAATAATTCATGCTATAATCACAGATGGACAATTGAAGGGATCGATGCACCACAGGAATATACCTTCCTTCAATTGACTCCTGTTATAATTTTTTCATTGAAAATAGGAGCAAAATGCACGCAATGTTAACAAAATACCACCAAAAAACGCTTTCTTATTTCAGTTCCCGCCTGATTCTTTGTTTTGAGACGACATCAAGGCGCTATTTAATTCTTCCCACAGGGAATTTAAAACTCACTGGTAAAATGGAATTGTATATCCGGGTTATTCTGAATTTCCGTATTCAAAAACCATTCACTTTGAGCCAGGTAAACCAGATTGCCATCCTTATCTTCCATCACATTAGCCTGTTTGAAACGTACAAAGTCGGCTACCGTTTTCTTGGCGCCCGTAATCCAGCAGGCCTTATAAAAAGACAAGGGAACAAAATTGACAGAAGCGCCATACTCATGGAGCAACCGGTACTGGATGACCTCAAATTGCAGGTCGCCGACACAACCGATCAATTTGCGGTTGCCTCCATGCTGGGTAAACAACTGGGCGACGCCTTCATCTGTCAGCTGCCGCAAGCCTTTCTCCAATTGTTTCGTTTTCATAGGATCCTTATTCACA
>CAZFKK010000615.1:1099-1552 GCA_964519735.1 uncultured Taibaiella sp. | reverse complement strand
CAGCTCATCATCATTAATGACAATCCGCATTCTTTGTCCACCCAATACGTAGGACGGGCGCACCAGCACCGGGTAACCCACCTCGTTGGCCACCTCTATGGCATCATCCGTAGAGTATGCGGTTCCATACTGGGGGAAAGGTATATTCATTTCTTTCAACAGGTCGCTGAAACGTCCCCGGTCTTCGGCAATATCCATACTGTCGAAAGAAGTACCGATGATCTTCACTCCATTTTCATGCAATCTTTTAGCCAGCTTTAAAGCCGTCTGGCCACCCAACTGTACAATCACTCCATCCGGTTGCTCATGCTCAATGATCTCCCACAGATGCTCCCAGTAAACCGGCTCGAAATAAAGTTTGTCGGCTATATCAAAGTCCGTCGAAACCGTTTCCGGGTTACAGTTGATCATGATAGCCTCATAGCCACACTCTTTAATGGCCATTATACTATG
>CAZFKK010000615.1:0-1089 GCA_964519735.1 uncultured Taibaiella sp. | reverse complement strand
TACAGCAATAATCAAATTCTATACCCTGACCTATGCGGTTAGGCCCGCTGCCTAATACAATAATTTTCTTCTTCTGAGAAGGAATGGATTCGTTTTGTAGCATCGTTTTCTATATAATCTGTAACCTTATTAAGTCAAACGTAAAAATTCAAAAGTTCACCCCGTTAGATAGTAAACATCTAACAGGGTAAAGGTGACAAGAACTCAGGTACCGGAGCCTGCGGGGCCAGGTTCTAAGTTCTGATAGACAAGATATGTCTGATTTACCATTAGACTTATTAAGGTTGTGGTCTTTTATGCAGTTTGTATGTTTGCAGGTATTTGTCGGATCATATTTACTGTTCCCGGTTTCTATGATACTATTTAAACACCTACCATAAGCGGCATAAGCAGCATAAGAAGGTCTTCGTTCTCCGTTTTTTCTACCGGCCTGTAAATACCGGCTCTTGAAGGAAGACTCAACTCCAGCTTAACTTCATCGCCATCCATATTGCCTAACATCTCTATCAGCAGTTTAGCATTAAAAGCAATTTTCATATCATCACCGGTGTACTGGCAGTTCAGTTGCTCCTTACCTTCATATGAGAAGTCAATATCCTGTGCACTGATGCTTACTGTATTGCCTACAATATCCAATACCACCTGGCTGGTGCTTTTGTTGGCGAAAATGCTTACACGCTTCAGGCAGGAGATCAGATCCTGACGGTCGATAACCAGGTTAAACGGATTATCTACGGGAATAACCGCTTTATACGGCGGGAATTTTCCTTCTATCAGGCGACAGCTCAGCCTTATTTTATCATTGCGTACAAAAAGGTGCGTGGTATTGTACGAAATCTCCAGCGGGCTGGAATCGCCCGGCAGGATATTACGTAATTGCTGTAGTGGCTTGCGCGGTATAATAATTCCGCCTTCCTCCGGGCAGTTGATATCCGTCCGGGTCAGCTTCACAAGACGATGTGCATCGGTAGCCACAAATGTAATATTATCAGTAGCCAGCTCGAAATACACACCGGTCATGGCCGGGCGCAATGTATCTGTGCTGGTGGCAAATAGTGTACGGTTAATCGCTTCTCCCAGCACTGCGGA
>CAZFKK010000614.1:0-1594 GCA_964519735.1 uncultured Taibaiella sp. | reverse complement strand
ATCAAGACACAAGGGACAGATCAATACCAGCCTATAGGTTGCAGCCTGCAGGATAAAGCAGGAAACCTTTGGTTCGGTACTGCCGGAGAAGGTGTCTATCGATATGATGGGAAATCCTTCAGCAATTTTACAGAGAAAGACGGCCTGAATAGCAATAATGTTTCTTATATTTTAGAAGATAAAAGTGGGAATATCTGGTTCGGTACGAATGCCGGACTCTGTCGTTATGATGGAAAAATCTTTACTCCGATTCCGGTATTTATAAATAGTGGCAGCAATTTTTCCACCTTCTCCGGAAAAACTGCTGCGGGTTCCCCTGTAGTTCGGTGTATGCTACAAGACAAAAAGGGCGACATATGGTTCGGTACGCAAAATGATGGCGTTTATCGCTATGATGGTACTTCGTTTATCCGTTTTTTACATCAGGATGGTGTCGGTAATAAAGACAGTCTTCGCCTGAATGCGGTAACGTCTATCTTAGAAGATAAATCGGGGAACATTTGGTTTTCGACCTGGTTTGAGGGGATCTGCTGTTACAATGGTACTTCGATCAGCAGCTTTAAGCCCAATGGCGAGGTATGGTATGCTGCTATTTTTGAAGATAGGAACGGGAATATCTGGGCTGGCAGGCGTACCAACGGCGTATGTCGTTATGATGGGAAGACCTTTACTAATGTAGTGCAGCATGGGATATTGGATTCCTGCTGTGTGATGGCCATTACAGAGGATCAGCAAGGCAATATCTGGTTGGGCACTGAAGCGGCTGACATGACGAAGCGCAATACGCAAGGGGGCTTATGGTGTTATAGCGGAAAAACCTTCAGGAATTTCACGAAAAAAGACGGATTGGGCAATTATTCCGTATTCAGTATCCTATCGGACAGTGCAGGCAACATTTGGGCAGGCACAAGAAATACCGGTTTGTACCGTTATGATGGAAAAATCTTTACTTCCTTTTCGGAATAAAGGAAATACCATTTATTTTTGGTAAACTACGACCATAGTCTTAGATTTGAACTATAATTCTAGTTTTATATGAAATCATTAACACGTGCCGAGGAACAGGTCATGAAAGTACTCTGGCAACTGGAGAGTGGGCTGTTGATGGAGATCGTTGAAAAGATGCCGGAGCCACAGCCGCATAAGAACACGGTGGCCACCATTCTGAAAACCCTGGTAGATAAAAATTTTGTACGTATAGAGCCGCTGGGCCGGATACATAGATACCATCCGGAACTGAGCAAAAATGAATATTCAAAAATGTCACTGACCAATGTTGTAAAGGGGTATTTTGAGGGATCTTTCAGCAGTGTTGTTTCTTTCCTGGTAGATGAAAAGAAACTATCCATTGAAGACCTGGAACTACTTATGAAGCAGTTGAAGAAAAAATAAAGACATGGAAGCGTTATGCCTGTTTTTCGCAAAGAGTATCCTGGTGAGCGGATTACTTCTGCTTTGCTACCTGGTCGTATTACGTGGCAAGAGGCTGCATCAGTACAATCGCTTCTTCCTCCTGTCCATTTTCCCGGTAAGCCTGGTGATCCCCCTGCTCCGTTTGCGGTTGTTCCCTGTTCCTCCGGCATTCAGAAGTCAT
>CAZFKK010000613.1:0-1597 GCA_964519735.1 uncultured Taibaiella sp. | reverse complement strand
CAGGATTTTATGTTTGCCTGTATACAGTCTTGCTAACTTAATGGCATTTTCAATGGATTCCGCACCACCCGTAGTAAATAAAGTTTTGTTTATGCCGGGCGGTGCAATTTCAGAAAGCTTTTTACCGAGGTCACCGCGTGCCTTTGTAGCACAGGATGGTGTGATATAGCTTACCTGGTTCATTTGCTGTAACACCGCAGCAGCAACCCGTGGGTGCCCGTGCCCAATATTGACATTCATTAACCCGGATGAAAAATCAAGGTATTTTTTCCCTTCATAGTCATAAAAATAAACACCTTGTCCTTTCTCCACCAGTATAGGATTAATTCCTTTTTGCTTACTCCATGAAAACAGGGTATAATCCAGGTTATCCCTGAGTATATCTGAAGACAGTGTTTGTGGCGCTATATTTTTAGTCATTTTGATAATGTTATGATACTGATAATGATTAACAAATATGGCATGTCTTACAATCGTTTTTCAATTTAACCCCATGTTTTCCTATGATCCTATTGTGCCTATGTGTTCGAAAAAAACATTTAGGTTAAGTTAATTTACTACAATTTCTCCTATCTTATAAAATCCTCCCGGTAGTTTCCTGCTATCTTTTATGGGCAGCTCAATAGCTTTATTATGAAAGCCGCATTCATCCCGCAAGCCAATGGCTATATCATAAATGCCGGGTTGCATGTTCTTGTCTATGGTAACAGGGTGTTGCTCGGCGATGATTTCCCCCGGCAGCCAATTGCGGCAATCCGAACCCGTTAGTTCCTGCACAAACCTTTTTCCATCTGATTTACTGATCAGTGCCACAGACAAAATGAACCTATGATAGGCGGGCGCCACGCCGTGATTTTCCCAGGTAAGCCGCAAATAATTATGCCCGCTGTTTTTACGCAGGGTATCCGGCAGCATGGCAAATTTGGGGAAATACCAGTAGCCTGCAATGTTTGTAATTTTTTTTGCATAATCGTAATTTTCTTTAAGCCATTCCCGGGGATAATAGTGAAACCCCACAAGCGAAGCATGCGTTTCGTATATGGCTTTCAGCAGCCCTTCACCATTGTTCCACATATTGCCTTCCACCACGTCACCGTAATGATCCGACTCAAGCACCACAGGAAGCTTTTTGTATGTAGCAGAAAAAAGTTCCGGTGTACGGATGCACGATGGTCCGAATCCCAGGTTTTTATACCATTTCACATTCCCACTGTCATCTCTGAATCCAATGCCATTTTTTAAAGCATAGTCAAATATGATATAATCCGATCCGTCGTCCGTATCACGTTGCCCTATTGCATCGTCGCTGATGATAAGCGTTGTTTTTTTATACCAGCGTTTATACAGGTCAATATGTTGTTTCAGTATCTCCGCCGGAATATCCTTCCAGCCCGAATATGCGGTGTGCGCTTCTCTCCAATCGCCCAGGCTGCCGATATCAACATATTCTACCCAGGGTTTGCCATCGTAACGTTCTGCAAATGCTTTGTGAAAGTTGTTCAGCTTCTGCATAAAAACCGGGTCATCATAATCCGGCGCCCATGCTTTTATTTTTAAGTCAGGATGATTAACGAATGTTCCTTTAGCGCCGGCAAGT
>CAZFKK010000612.1:0-1606 GCA_964519735.1 uncultured Taibaiella sp. | reverse complement strand
ATTGTTTGACGATCAGGTCTTCGGTCTGAGGGCGAAGCAGATGATATACTTCCTCCGTAAAGAAGGGCATATAGGGGTGTAATAATTGCAGTAAGGCTTCGAAATGATCCAGTGTTTTTTCGTATATGAATTTACTGATTCCCTGGTCTTGTGCCGGTTTCACCCATTCCAGGTACCAGGAACAGAAATCATTCCAGATCAGGGAATAGATCATTTTGAGCGCTTCACTTAATTTGAAATCGTTAAACAGATTCTCTAATTGTTTCCGGGATTCCTGGATACGGGCTTCCATCCAGTTGCTGGCAAAATGTAGTTCCTTACCGGTATCCAGGTTTTCATCGATACGGGCTTCCCACATTTTGATCAGTTTGAGGGCATTCCACATTTTGTTGGTGAAGTTCCGGCCTTGTTCCAGGAAAGCAGTATCAAACAAGATATCGTTACCGGCAGGGGAGGAGATCAACACCGAGAAGCGAACGGCATCCGCACCGAAATCTTCAATCAATTGCAATAAGTCCGGTGAATTTCCCAACTGCTTGCTCATTTTCCGGCCTGCTTTATCACGGACTATGCCGGTAAAGTACACCTGGTCGAACGGTTTCTGGGCTTTGTACTCGTAACCGGCCATCACCATACGGGCTACCCAGAAGAAAATGATATCCGGCCCTGTTACCAGGGTGTTGGTAGGGTAGTAATAATTTAATTCTTTATTGTCCGGATCCTGATGCCAGCCAAATACCTGGAGCGGCCATAGCCAGGAAGAAAACCAGGTATCCAGAACATCTGATTCCTGGCGCAAATGACCTTTTGCTTCCGCAATAGAAAGACCTTGAGCCTGAGCGTATTGTTCCAGTGCAGCTTCTTCCGTTTCTGCTACATAAATATTATTATCCTGATCATACCAGGCAGGAATTTGTTGCCCCCACCAAAGCTGGCGGCTGACGCACCAATCTTTGATGGAAGACATCCAGTGACGATAAAGATTTTTGAATTTATCAGGGAAAAATTTAATGTCCTCCTGCAGGACTGCTGCCAATGCAGGGGTGGCCAGGCTTTCCATATTGCACCACCATTGCATAGAGATTTTCGGTTCTATGGCTACATGGGTACGTTCACTATAACCTACCTGGTTCTTATATTCCTCTTGTTTTACAAAATGACCGGAAGCCTTCAGGTCTTCCACGATTTTCTTTCTTACGGCAAACCGGTCCTCGCCTACATATAAAGTAGCAGCAGGGCTAAGGGTACCATCGTCATTTAAAATATCGATGACTTCCAGGCCATGTTTCTGTCCTAAAGCATTGTCATTGGTGTCATGTGCAGGGGTTACCTTAAGTGCCCCGGTGCCGAATTCAATATCAATATAATCATCAAAAATAATCGGAATGCTGCGGTTGATCAGCGGAACAATGGCTCTATGGCCCCTCAAATGAGCATACCTGGGATCTTCAGGATGCACACAGATAGCAGTGTCCCCAAGAATGGTTTCCGGGCGAACAGTAGCTATAGTAATATATTCGCCGGTTCCTTCAATGGGGTATTGCAGGTAAGTTAACTTAGATTGGGTATCTTTAAAAATAACCTCTTCGTCACTTAATGCGGTTTT
>CAZFKK010000611.1:1359-1618 GCA_964519735.1 uncultured Taibaiella sp. | reverse complement strand
TACCGGCAGCAGGGGCATCAAACACAAGGGTCGTGTTGCGCGTAGCCGGGTTGGGTACAAATTGCAGGGTAGGTAGAGTAGCTGAGCTGGAAGAGGATCTCGCTTCGGGACATACATAATCCTGTGCACAAAACTTAGCCCAGTCAAACGTCCAGTCTGTTCCTTGAATGGCGCCACGGATAGTGGTCGTATTGTCAAAGAAGCCATCGCTGAATACACCACCGAAATTAGTATTGCTCAGATCGCTGCCGGTATAAGT
>CAZFKK010000611.1:0-1349 GCA_964519735.1 uncultured Taibaiella sp. | reverse complement strand
TCGTTTTCCCTGCTCTCCCTGTTTTTCCGGCAATGAGCCTGGTATGAGTAGGTCCATCCTGCCGGTACAGATCCACCGAGTTGGACGTTCCCTCAAATTTGACGTAGTAACCTTTTAATGCATTTTTAGTATTGCTCAGATCGCTGCCGGTATAAGTAAGGGTAGGACGGTCCTCACAATAAGGTTCACAAATACTTTCATCATAACCAAAACTGGCCAGGGCGAAATCATTGTTAGATTCCTTACATGCAGGAGCTAGAGGATCATTTTCTATCCATTCTTCCATACTTGGACTACAGCCTCCGGTCCAGGTACCCGATCCATATTGAGGGCTTTGGTTATCCATCATACTGTTATAAGAGAAATTCAAAAGATTATTATCAGTATGCGAAATAGAACCTGCATCGTCTAAAAATAACCCATATTCCAGGTATCCGGCAACTGCGCTATTCCAGATATTACCAGCACCGAAGCGGTCAAATAAAATCCCGTTCTTAATGTCAGTATCCAGTGACGAGTCACAGTACCCCCTTGTCAACAAGGTCATATTGCTGATGGCCGGGCTGGTTAAAGGGGCATCATCGTTATCGGCCTCATTGTTCTCGATGACTACACCATTGGAAGCATAACCTGCTCCGGTATGGGCATTCACTCCCATGCGTAAGCCCAGCAAAAATTGCAATTGGCTGACATTACCGTCAATAAAACGGAAATGCACCTCCAGGTCATCATAGCTGATTAAATGATGTGCATTAAAGGTACCGCCTTTGGCTACAAAGCCACCCCTTCCGGAATAGCTGGTTTGCACATATTCAATAGTAGTACCACTCCCTACGGATAGTAACACTAAAGCAGCGGGATCACTATTGTCAGGCAGATCACCACCACCGGCAAATTCGATACGCACGTACTTAAGTGTGCCGGAATTATCTGCAGGGGTACTGCCGCCACCGAAATACTGCACATTGTTGCGGTACACATCTACAGTGCCTAAAGGCCCGTTATTAGGCGCTTCCCCGCCGATCACGATGCCGCCCCAATCACCAGGCGCTTTACTGCCCCCGGTCTGGTCGGTGGTAAAAATAATGGGTTCATTAACGGTACCTATAGCCAGCAAAGTAGCGCCGGGTTCAATGATCAGGGTGCCATTGGTAGATTGTTCTCCCTGGATCACTGTGCCTTTTTCGATCTCCAGGGTATAAGGCGCCGGCACTTCGTAATTACCACTTAAAAGATAACAGGTATCGTTAAACAATTTGCGATAGCCATTTTGAGTACCGCTGAGGACCACTTGTTGTGCCAGAGCCACCAGGCTCATGCACACCATAACGAGTATGGCTAAGATTTGT
>CAZFKK010000610.1:0-1620 GCA_964519735.1 uncultured Taibaiella sp. | reverse complement strand
GCTTATGCTTAATTCAGAGGATTGGAGATTGTTATCATTCACATAGTTATACCAGCTACTAGTGCTAGGTAAGTACCCCATAGTAAATCCCCATACAATATTATACTCAAGATCTCCCGATCCTTCATAAGCATAATTCACTTTACAATTGATATGTGTCAGGTATTCGTGTACATGTGAGCCAGCAATACAGGTCTGAGGCTGCATGGGATGGGGCAGATTATACGATCCATCATTTGGATTTTGTTGACCACTTGTACTCATTGTTTGCATTTGGACCTCGTTGTAAAGCGATCCTTTTTTGCCATGGGGATCAAATGAAGAGGGGGCCTTCGTAACAATTGCATTATCATCTCCTTCAAAACCATTGGCAATAAGTATAACCGGATTGTCAATTAAATAGGATTGTTGCTCATCTATCGTTGAGAATAACATGCCTTCGGTACTATTGATCCATAAGGGGATATTGTTATTAAATGTAGTAAATTTTTCTTCATTGATTTCATTGGGAGCAGCAATATAAGCATCTTTGCTCAGATCAATCGTGCCATTATTAATAAACCTGGCTAATGGGATATAAGTGGTATCATATTTGTAGTTAGCTTGTACATAAGATTTCCAGTTATTTCCGTAAGAGGCAAAGTTATCAACTCTATTAGCAAATACGTTGTTGAAGATGGTATTAATTTCCGGATGCTTGTTTGCAAACAGATACAGATTACACTGCTTGTTCCTGGTTCCGTCAATTTCGCTAATTAAAGATTTTAATAAATCGGGGCGTTTATAGAGTTCAAGCAAACTAAGTGTAAGCGCATGGCTCACATAATTGAATTTTTCATCTTTTGAATCCTTTGGATTTCTTAAGAAATCATCCTCGGTAATTTCTGTACCATATTCATAGTACTTAAATGCTGCGGGTGGTGCAGAAGTTAGGGATTGAGTTGCCGGCCCTTTATCATCCTGAAGATCAGATGCACTTTTTTTGGAACATCCTGTAGTCCATATCAGCACTAAAGTAAAAATAGTTAATCCTGACAAAATTTTTTTCATAAAAAGTGAAAGTTATAAGTGTTAAATAATAGTAGTTAAAACGAAAGAGATTATAAGAATATGTGAGGAACCACCATCAAAATGCTGGAATATCGTAGATGTTATAGACATAATTGAAAAGTAAGCTTCTTAGGATGGCCAGGGAGCCTTCTAACCACAGGAGGCTCTCTGGCCATCACGCTGACGGATGTAAGGACCGGCGGAGCAGCACCAGTCTGATCCCCGCCAGGAGATCAGGCTCATGTCTTCCCGGTGTCCGGGCTGCTGTATGTGTATCCTGGTGCATTTTGATTGTATTTTGATCTCTTCCACAGAGATTGTGATACTCTTAGCTCCGGTATTCAATTCGGCCCAGGGCGGGACGTAGCATTACATCCAACTATCGGGTTAGGGCTACCGGGTTGTTACGGAGCTTTAAGCCACCCGGTTTTACCGCCTGATGAGCAACATTCTGTTCCTGTACTTTCCTCGTATAGGACCGCTTCCTTATTTTTGCTGCAGGTAAACCACTTTTACGCTGCGTTTGAGTGTAACACATTTTATGATTAACTCATGCTATGAGTTAATCAT
>CAZFKK010000609.1:428-1628 GCA_964519735.1 uncultured Taibaiella sp. | reverse complement strand
TGAAGAAGGCAGTGATATAACGATTGTAAGTTTCGGCCAGCCGGTTCACTCCTGTATCCAGGCAGCGAAGCAATTAAATAACCAGGGTATTTCCTGCGAAATTATTGATTTGCGTACGATTATTCCTTTTGATGCAGAAAGCATAATAACTAGTGTAAATAAAACAGGTCATTTACTGGTGGTTGATGAAGCTTATGCGCCTTGTTCAGTAGGCGCAGAAATTGCCACTATTATCATGGAAAATTGTTTTTATGCACTAAAAGCACCGGTGGGTCGCTTGAACAAACTTTCGGTACCCCAACCTTTTAGTCCTCCGTTAGAAGCCGCTGTAACGATTACACCTGAAAAAATTATTGATCTGGTTAAGTCAATAATTAATGGGGTCCCTGCTAAAACAACCTATCTGCCGGTGACGGGTATAGCACATGGAAAAGTTTCACACTCCGGTTATCAAAGTGATTTAAAGGAACAAAATGATTCCCAGGTTGAAGCAATAGTGGATGGTCCTGAAGCCAGAACCAACAGTATCGAAGTAACGATTCCAAACCTCGGACTTACCATCACTGAGGTCGCAATAGCGCGGTGGCATAAAAAAGTGGGTGATCATGTTAAAAAAGGTGAAATGCTATTGGATTTTGAGAGTGAAAAATCCCTAATCGAGCTTGAATCGCCCGCAGATGGAGTCTTGAGTAGGATTGTTGCGGTAGAAGGAGCTACTGTGATCATTGGCGAAGTTGTCGGCTTTATAGATGAATAGACTTTCAAATCGTGGCGGCCGAGAGCATCCCAGAAATAATATCTGCCTGGAAATATCACGTAATTATAAAAATAACGCAAATGTGTAAGGCTAAGTATGATTTTACCGGAATGGTGGCTTTAATCAGCGGCTCCGCCGGAGGTATCGGAAAGTGCATTGCTGAGAAATTTTACGAGGATGGAGCTTATGTGGTTATAACTGATATCCTGCAGGAAGAAGGAAGGAGCATCGCTGCACTTTTGGGTGAGAGGGCAATATTCATTCCCTGCGATATAAGTAATCCGGCCCAGGTTAACCAGCTGATTGAGGCAACGGTGCAGCGTTTTGGACATCTTGATATCATGATAAACAATGCTGGAATTAACTCAACGACAGCAGAAGATCGGGTAACTGTTGATAAGTATTCATATGATACCTGGCAAAGGATGATCAATGTGGATCTC
>CAZFKK010000609.1:0-418 GCA_964519735.1 uncultured Taibaiella sp. | reverse complement strand
CAATGGGACATTCTATTGTTGTAAAGCCGCAGCTAAAGTAATGATAGAACAGAAAAAAGGTGCCATCGTAAATGTTGCTTCTGTTGCCGGCGTAGTAGCCCTCAGGCTACAGGTAGGTTTTGTAGCAGCCAAAGCTGCCATTTTAAAAATGACCGAAGCAATGGCTTGCGAACTGGCTCCTTTCGGAATCAGGGTAAATGCAGTTTCGCCTGGTTCAACCTTAACAGAAACCACCAGGCATCTTTTTTATAGCGAAGCAGGCAGTTTTAGCGAAAAAGCAGAACGACTTATCTCTTTTATTCCACAGGGGCGTCCTGCGGAGGCCGCGGAAATTGCTGATGCCGTTGTATTCCTGTCGTCCGGTTCAGCTTCCTATATCAATGGACATAATTTGGTAGTGGACGGAGGCTGGACCTGC
>CAZFKK010000608.1:0-1632 GCA_964519735.1 uncultured Taibaiella sp. | reverse complement strand
GTGGCCAGCGCCGCGATGATGCGCGGCCAGCTCCCGCCAAAGCGCTGCTGGAAAGCCAGAAAGCTGCCGGCATCACCCGCAAATTGGTGGGAATAGAGATGGTGGATAAAGGCATTCCCCGTCATGGGTATCCAATCAAGGATGCTGATGGCCAGGAGATCGGTTACGTCACTTCCGGTACTCAATCGCCGAGCATGGGCAAGGCCATTGCTATTGCATATGTAGCGAAACCTTTTGCTGCAGAAGGCACAGAAGTCTATGTTTCGGTCCGGGATAAAGCCCTGAAAGCTGTTGTCGTTAAAATGCCTTTTTTGAAATAATGATCCTGATGATGTTGTTGGACCTTGTCCTTCCTGTGCTAGCACAGGAAGGACAAGGTTTTTTAGGCGGAGCGAAATTGAATACTAGTTTTTTGAACGGGACCCTATCAGGTTCCAAAACTCCTCCCCGAGACTTAACCGTAAGCCTATAGCCGGTTGTCTGCTGCCTTTTTCGTAGCCGGTTACTAAATCGACCCTGCCCAAGCGGAACATTTTGAAGCCGATGTTTTCCAACCCGGCAAACACCTCTGTATAATAGTCCCCGGCTTCCATAAATACATTGCTGCCCAAGACCAGGTGCCAGTTCAGCCTACGGAACAAAGGGATCTTATTCGTCAGCAGGCCGCTTAGGTGCCATTCGGCATGTGCCTGTAGGTAAACGTCCGCTGTATTACTAAAACGGTAGTAAGGCGCCAGTTGAAAGCTAGCCAGGTAAGGGCTGGCCAACAAGGTTTGGTTGCCATTAAGGTGTTTCCTGTCCGGAAGGCCCACATAGTTTTTATGGAGAAAACCGCCTGCTTCTACGCGGTAATCCAGGGTGCCCAGCAGCCGCATGCCAAAGCTATGCCGGAGTCCTGCATACCATTTGTCAAAATCAGTAAGACTGCCGCCGATGTCCGGCAACCCTTTAGTATATCCGAGCGTAAAGACGGGCGCATTGCCGGGTACCGGCATTTTGAAATCAGGGTATTGAATATACCTCCAGCCGGGTTGATAGCTTAAAACAGCATCAATAACAGCTGCTTTATGGGGCTCAAATAAAGGGAGTTCTGAGGGCTGATTGCTGCTGATCTCCGGGTCAGGGTTACCCCGGAAAGAATAAAATGCCGTATTGGATAAAGGATCGCGTTGTTCATAAGTAAAGCCTAAAGCAGCTTTTAATCCATTACCCCAGGAGCGGTTGATGCGTAAAGAGCCTGACCTACCTTCGTATAATTTCATATAATTGGCCCCTGCCAGCAAAGTATACACCTCATTCATGAACGGGCCGATTGGGTTTTCAGGGTTAATTTGATAAACATATCGCCCACCTTGAGCGTTGACCTGCCACTTACGTTCTTTCCACCGCGGATCCTCCCGGTTGTATTCCAGGTTAAGTAATGCCTGGTAACGATGATTACTGAAGCCGTAACGATTACGAAAATCAGTCTTTAAAGACTGGCTTTCGTTAAACCGGTGCAGCCAGCTAAGTCCTAATGTGGCATTGATGCCCTCCACGGTATTATAGGCCACGGAATTGATCAGGGGCTGCATAGACCAGGTATTTTTACGAATGTGTACAGAAGGATTGCCCAAAAGAAAGTCGTCAGGC
>CAZFKK010000607.1:1279-1637 GCA_964519735.1 uncultured Taibaiella sp. | reverse complement strand
ATTTAAGGATAAACCTGCTGATATAGGCCCCTTTTTTCATGGGACGAAAGCAGATTTGCAGGTTGGCGATTTGTTGACAGCAGGGGGCAGTTCTAATTACAAATCAGCACTCAAAATGAATCACATTTATTTCACAGCCCTGCTTAACGGGGCGGGACTTGCTGCTTCATTGGCAAAAGGTGATGGACGTGAACGTGTTTATATCGTTGAACCGACAGGGAGTTTTGAAAATGACCCGAATGTTACAGACAAAAAATTTCCGGGCAACCTCACCCGCTCATATCGCTCGCAAGCACCATTAAAAATCGTTGGCGAAATAACAGATTGGGTGAGACAAACACCTGAGGAAATCAAAAAA
>CAZFKK010000607.1:0-1269 GCA_964519735.1 uncultured Taibaiella sp. | reverse complement strand
TGAACTCAAAAAATGGCGTGAAAAACTGGCCAATAATAAAGGAGAGATTATTAATTAATTTCGCCCCGGGTATCCTACACCGCCAGAACCACGGGGTCCGAAGATTTATGCTCAGAGGTAAAGAAAAAGTAAGTATAGAATGAGACCTGTAGCGCCTTTCGGATCAAAGCAGCCATTTCCGCGTATAAGGGAACCAATTATTATCTTCAAGATCCACCAGGATCATGCCGGCATGCCGTACTTTTACCTGGTCCTGGATCAATGTTGCCGCTTTGGCAGCAAGAGCATCATCCAGGTGACTGAAGGGTTCATCCAGTAATAACCACTGAAAGGGCTGCAACAAACTGCGAATGATGGCTACCCGCTGACGTTCTCCATAAGACAGGGTACCTGCTTTTTGTGCAGCCTTACCCTCTAATTCCAGGTCCTTAAGCCAGCCCATCACCTGATCCATAGGTGTTGTAGCGGTCAGGCTCTGCTTTATTACCAGGTTTTCCAGTAAGGTCAGGTCATTAAACAAACGCAAATCCTGGAAAACGATACTGAGTTCCCGGCTTCGCCAATCCGCCCATTGTGCAGCCGCTTGAGCTTTCCCTTCTTTACCATCCCATAACACCCTACCCTCGAAATCCTGGCGCAGACCATAAAGAATATGGATAAACGTGGATTTGCCCCTACCCGAATGCGCCCGCAGGAATACATATTCTCCGCCAGCTATGGTTTGTTCTTTCCCCCATATATCGGTTTGAATCATACCCATCCGTCCTGCTAAAGGGGCCGGTACGATATCCTGTATTTGTAACTGCATAGGCTTTGCTCCGTTTATTGATTTCCTTTTCCGCTTAACATCGGCACAAAACTAAAGGTATCTAATATTTCCCGGGTATACCCCTCTGTTGTTTTAATGATCCGCATCATCTTCTGAATGGCTCCATCCTCCGGATCGTCCACCGGGATGATCATAATCCCCCCCACCCTCATTTGGTCGATCAGCTTGGGCGGTATAAATGGCGCTGCCGCTGTAATAATCACTTTATCAAAAGGCGCGAAGGAAGGAAGGCCTTCAAATCCGTCGCCATAAAAGCGCTTTAGGGAAGGGTAATTCTTCAGGTAGAAAAAATGGTTGTTATGGTCAAACAGTTTCCGCTGTCTTTCAATAGAAAAAACCAGGGCGCCCATTTCCGCCAGTACACAGGCCTGGTACCCGCTTCCTGTACCTATTTCCAGTACTTTTTCAAACTTATTTAGTTCCAGGAACTGGGTCTGGTA
>CAZFKK010000606.1:0-1637 GCA_964519735.1 uncultured Taibaiella sp. | reverse complement strand
GAAATAGGTATTGTGGACCTGCCCGGACAACTCAAAATGGCTGCGCAGAATATGGAAGCCGCGGGCTATAGCCACCGGGTACAATACCATGAACAAAATATCTTAGATCCTGCAAAAGAATTGCCGGAAGGGTATGATACCATCTGGATGAGTCAATTCCTGGACTGCTTTGCAGATGCTGAAATTCTCTTCATCCTGCAGAAATGCCACCGCGTAGCGGATGAACAGACCCGGATTTTCATTAACGAAACCTTCTGGGACCGGCAACGGTTCCCGACCTCTGCCTTTGCTTTACAGATGACTTCCCTGTACTTTACCACCATGGCGAATGGCAACAGCCAGATGTATGACAGCGAAGTATTTTATAAAATAATTGAACAGGCAGGTTTTGAGATCGTACAACAGCATGACCTGATCGGGTTAAGCCATACGATCCTTGAATTAAGGAAAAAATAAATTCATTACAGGGTCCCTTAAGCAAGGCATCCGTTTCATCACCAGGTTGAAATCAACAATATGATCAGCACAGATGTATTAGTCATTGGGGCCGGACCTTCCGGCACAGTAGCCGCCGCCATGATCAGGAAGGCGGGTTTTGAGGTACGTATTATCGAAAAACAGCAATTCCCCCGTTTTGTGATCGGCGAGAGTTTATTGCCCCGCTGCCTCGAAGCCCTGGAAGAAGCCGGCTTTATGGAAGCGCTCAACCAGCAGCATTTCCAGGTGAAAACAGGGGCTAAGTTTGTTCGTAAGGGACAGATCTGCGACTTTACCTTCGAAAAGCAGCATACCAATGGCTGGCGACATGCCTGGCAAATGCCACGGGCGGATTTTGACCTGACCCTTGCTAATGAATGCGAGAAAATGGGCATCCCTATTGCCTACCGGCATGAAGTGACTGCTATTGATATTGCCCCCGATGGCAGCAGTGTCACCACAATTCAGCCGGAAACAGGTGACCCCTATACCATACAAGCACGCTTTATCGTTGATGGCAGCGGTTATGGCAGGGTGATCCCCCGGTTGTTTAACCTGGAACGTCCTTCCTCGCAGCCGGCGAGAAAAACCGTATTCGCCCATATCAAAGATCCCCGCAGGCTGGAACAGGAAGAACCGAACCGCATTGTCGTATATGTGCATAGCGACGATTGCTGGATATGGACGATCCCCTTTGCTACCGGTATCACTTCAGTAGGTTTTGTGTCCAGCCCGGATTTTTTCGAGGCCTACTCCGGTACCCCCGAGGAACAATTCCGTGCTATGATCGCGGACGAACCCGCCCTGAAGCACCGTTTTGATGGTGCAGCGTTGATTTTTGAGCCCCGCACTTTACAGAGCTGGAGTGCGACGACAGACACTTTTTGCGGCAATGGATTCGTCCTGACCGGCAATGTCACCGAATTCCTGGACCCCATATTTTCTTCAGGCGTCACCCTGGCTACCGTATCTGCCCAAACAGCCTCCAAACTGGTGATCCGCCACCTCAGGGGCGAACATGTGGACTGGCCGCGAGAATATACGGAACCTACAATGCAGGGTGTTAATGTCTTCCGTACCTATGTCAATAGCTGGTATGACGGCACCTTGTTCAAGATATTTTTTGCCGACAATAAAAGTGAAGAATTCAAAGAACAGAT
>CAZFKK010000605.1:0-1643 GCA_964519735.1 uncultured Taibaiella sp. | reverse complement strand
ACCCAGCAATACGAAGCAGCAAGGGCCTATTATCAAAAAGTAGGCCGGGTGTACAGAGACATGGGTAATACGCCTATTGTCGCCTATTATTACAACGACAGGGGTTACCTGGAGGAGGCGGAAGGCAATCACCAGAAAGCAGCAGACTGGTACCTGAAATCCATACACATTTTTGAACAAACGGAGGATAAAAGCGGTCTGGCCAATACCCTGGGTAATATAGCGAATACTTATTTTAACCTGGATGAAAAGGAGAAAGCGCTGAACTATGCCCGTGAATCTATACGCATCCGCAAAGAAACAGGCGATAAAGAAGGGATTGCCATTGTGCTGGGCAATATAACCCGCATTTACCTGGGCATGGGGCAGATGGATTCGGCGCAGTATTACCAACAGGAGTATATCCAATACGCGCGTCAGTCGGGAAAGAAAAAGACCCTTACGGATTCCTATGTAAACCTCGCAATGATGCACCATGCCGGCAAGCGTTATGGGGATGCGATAATCGCTATCAAAAATGCCATTCACGCTGCCAAAGAAATGAATCATCCCAACCTGGCTAATTTTTACCGGATGGCGGCTTTGTTTTCAGGGAAGATGGACCAGGTGCGGGAGATGAATCTTTATTACGATTCCTGTTACGCTTTGCTGCTACAGCATAATAACAATACCCAATACCGAGATTATTATGCCACACGGATGAATTACTATAAGTCTAAAGGAGACTATAAGAATGCCTTTGAAAACTATGAACAATACATCAGCTACAGAGATGCGGTACTGAATGACGAGGTGAGGAAGCAGGTGGCTCAATACGAAATACAGTATGAAACACAAAAGAAGAATGCACAGATAGCCGCAGCAAAGAATGAAAAGATACGCCAGCAATTGTATTATAATGTGGCCCTGGGTTTGCTGATCGTAGGCTTGCTGCTGGGATTGATCCTTTTCAACCGCTACAGGTACCGTAAAAAGCTGGAGCAGAAAAATATTTTGCTGTCGGAACGCAACCGGATATCAGCGGAGTTGCATGATGAAGTAGGCAGTTCGCTCAGCGCCATCCACCTGATGAGCCATGCTGCGATGCACCAGTCGGAACAGGTAGCGCCGCAATTACATAACAGCCTGAGCAAGATCAATACCAATACCCGCTCCATGATGGAAAGCATCAGTGATATTGTATGGAGCATGAATCCCGACAATGACCAGATGCCCCGCATCCTGGCGCGGATGAATACCTTTGCTACGGAAATACTGGAAGCTGCAGACATCGATTTTGACCTACAGGCAGAAGCCGACGTAATGAACCTGAGGCTGAGCCCGGAAAAGAGCCGGGACCTTTACCTGGTATTTAAAGAAGCTGTCAACAATGCTTCGAAACATGCGAAGGCGCAGCGGGTACAGGCGAAGTTCTACCGGGAGCGGGAAAGGTTGTTGCTCTCCGTTACTGATGATGGTGTGGGGCTAGTTGCGGGGGATAAATTATCGGGCGGCAACGGCCTGAAAAATATGCGGCAACGGATGGAAAAGCATGGCGGAAGCTTCAGCATATCCCCGGGAAAGGAAAAAGGGACAAGGCTGATCTTGAGCCTGCCTTACGCATCATAATGCTATTGCGGAAACGACAGGATAAAAATAAATTT
>CAZFKK010000604.1:0-1644 GCA_964519735.1 uncultured Taibaiella sp. | reverse complement strand
CCCAGATCATATTACAGCAGGAAACCGATATTTGCAGAACCGTTGATCCCTGGGGCGGATCTTATTACGTCGAAAGCCTGACCCGGGAAATTGCACAGAAAGCCTGGACCCTGATCCAGGAAGTAGAACAACTGGGAGGTATGGCCAAAGCCATCGAAACTGGTGTCCCCAAGATGCGTATTGAGGAAGCTGCTGCTAAAAAGCAGGCCCGGATCGACAGCGGCAAAGATATTATCGTAGGTGTCAATAACTATACAACCGACGAACCTTCCACTATCGAGATCCTGGATGTGGACAACGCGATGGTGCGCACTCAGCAATTGGAACGCCTGGCACAACTGAAAGCGAACCGGAATACCCATGAAACAGAGGTTGCTTTAGCTGCCTTAACTGCTGCTGCTGCCAGCGGCGAAGGCAACCTGCTACAGCTGAGCATCAATGCAGCAAGGGCACGCGCCAGCCTGGGAGAGATCTCTTATGCCCTGGAAAAAGTATTTGGCCGTTACCAGGCACGCATCCGGAGTATTGCAGGTGTCTATTCGAAAGAAATTGCTATGGATAAAAACTTTGAAGAAGCCCGGCAACTGGCAGATGCCTTTGCCGACCTGGAAGGCCGGAGGCCCCGGGTCATGATTGCCAAAATGGGCCAGGACGGCCATGATCGTGGTGCAAAAGTAATTGCTACCAGTTTTGCTGACCTTGGTTTTGATGTAGATATCGGCCCATTGTTCCAGACACCGGCTGAAGCAGCGAAACAAGCCGTAGAAAATGATGTCCATATCCTGGGCGTTTCCAGCCTGGCAGCAGGGCATAAAACCCTGATCCCCCAGGTAATTGAAGAGTTGAAACACTATGGAAGAGCAGACATTATGGTCGTAGCTGGTGGGGTCATTCCGCAGCAGGACTATGACTTTCTCTTCAAATCCGGGGTAAGTTTTGTATTCGGCCCGGGAACAATTATTGCCAAAAGTGCCATAGAAATATTGAAAAAAATGATCCGGGAGCTAAAGGAACAATCCTGATTGTCCGGGGAACAGACAGCGCTTACCCGATTAATATACTTGTTATGAATTTTTACACCCGCAAACTGATCAAACCCGAAGACTTAAATTCGAACAACACCTTATTTGGTGGCAGCTTGTTGCGTTGGATTGATGAAGAATCTGCTATATATTCTATCATTCAACTGGGAACCAACCGTTGTGTCACTAAATTCATGTCCGAAATTAATTTCATCAGCTCTGCCAGGCAGGGAGACATTGTGGAACTGGGCATCAAGGCCCTGTCCTTTGGCCGTACTTCGCTGACCCTGACTTGTGAGGTGCGCAATAAAATTACTCATTCGAGCATCCTGACCATTGATAAAATTGTTTATGTGAGCGTAGATGAGGAAGGAAGACCCTGCCCTCATGGAAAAACCGCGATTACTTATACCGACGAACGGTTGCGCGAGGAGTAATGCAATTCAGTGTATAGCTTGTTTTATAACTGATCGTCCTGACTGACCTAAAACTTCAAAACCTGTTGCGACCTGTCTTAACCCTTTCCGATTACATCAACGGCCTTACACAGGGCAATATCGCTATGCTCAGCAAAGCGATCACCTTGATCGAATCCACGTTGCCACAACACCAGGAGATGGCC
>CAZFKK010000603.1:998-1647 GCA_964519735.1 uncultured Taibaiella sp. | reverse complement strand
CAGAACATCCTGGGACTTCGGTAATGGCTTTACGGGTGAGAACAATAATACGTTGCTGATTACAAAACCCGGGACGTACGACTTGGAATATACTGTCTGGACCGAGCATCAGTGCGCCTCCACTATTAAAAAGCAGGCACAGGTTACCGTTTACCCAAGCCCGGATGCTGCGTTTCGTATTTCGGGTGGAATGTCGTGCGAACCCCCGGTAAAGGTGGCCTTTGAAAACCTGTCGCAGGCTATTCCCGGTAATGTAATTTACCGGTGGGACTTTGGCAATGGTAATACTTCCAATGCCAGGAACATTACCGTTCCTTACCAGGCCGCCGGCGATTACCAGGTAACCCTTAAGGTTACCGATGCCAATTCCTGTGCAGATTCTATTAGTATGAAGGTGCCGGTAGTGCTGGAGAAGCCTTTGGTTGATTTTTCTTTCCGCAGCGATACGTTATGTGCAGGGCAGCAGGCGATACTTGTTAATAAAACCATTGCCCCGGGGGCAACGCCTGCTTATGAATGGTTGTTTCCTGATGGTACCCGCTCCAGCCAAACAGAGCCCGATTTTCTTTTTCAAAAGGAGGGAAGTTACAAGATAACGCTGAAGGCAGCCACTGCCGGTGGATGTATGGACAGTATTACCAAAGAAATC
>CAZFKK010000603.1:0-988 GCA_964519735.1 uncultured Taibaiella sp. | reverse complement strand
AAATCAAGGTATTTCTTCCTCCAAAGGTCGATTTTTCAACCACCGACCTGCATGGCTGCCAAATTCCTTTCAGGGCAAAATTCCAGGTCACGGGTGATCCTGTGGTGTCTTATACCTGGTATGTCAATGGCAATTATTACGCAAAAAATACTCCGGATATCCTTTTCGATAAGCAGGGCGAATATGATATAGCACTTGAAGCTGTTTCTGTAAACGGCTGCAAGAGCCATGTTGCCAGGCCGGAATATGTAGATGTTTATGTTCCTGAAGCAATAAACTCACTCGGATTGGGAAAAGGCGGCTGTATTCCCCTCCGTATAGATTTTAAGGATAGTTCTTATTCTGTAAGACCTCTTAAAGAAATCTCATGGGATTTTGATAATGGCTATAGTGAAAAAGGGAAAGAAGTAACTCATGTATTCACAGATACAGGGAAATATTATGTGAAGCACAAAATAACAGATGAAGCGGGCGGGTCATTCTGATCCGTGCCGGTCTGTTGCCTAAGGAGCCCGATTTTGAAGTAGACAAAAGGGAAGGGTGCCTGGAAAAGATGCAGCTTAAGTTTACCGGCAAAGATCCCGAGGGCCCCGTGATACCTGACGAATATACCTGGAATTTCGGCAATGGGGATAATGCTTTCGGGAAAGAAGTTTCTTATTCGTATGCCCAAAGTAATCCCGGGTGGTACGATGTCACCTTTACTGTAGGTCACCTGGGATGCACCACATCCAGGACCAAAAAGGATTATATTCATTTGCTGGGTGCTCTTGCAAAAATAGAAGTCCGGTCTGCAAAGTGTGATGCGGATTCTGTGCAGGTGGCCAACTTGTCTGTAGGAGGACACGTATCCCATTGGGAGTTTTTTGATGAAAACGGCTCAAAGGTGTCGGATACGCTGGGATACAATCCTCCGGGGAAAATACCGGAGGGCAGGCTGCTTGTGAAGCTAACAGTGTATGATATCATACATGGTTGCAAGAACGTG
>CAZFKK010000602.1:0-1657 GCA_964519735.1 uncultured Taibaiella sp. | reverse complement strand
TATTTTGCAATGAAAATGTCCGGTAATCCTTGAGCCGTAAGGTTGGCCACCCCTGCCCCGGGATCAAAATCAGCGGTTCCGATAAACGTACCCACCAAGTAAATATTACCGCTACCATCTACTTTAATACTTGCGCCTACATCATTACTCACGCTTCCCATACACTTAGCCCAAATGTAATTGCCTTTTGAATCATATTTTGCTATAAAAATATCATTAAGTCCTATCTGCGTCAAATTAGCGGTACCTGGCCCCGGGTCAAAATCTATAGTCGATGAAGAAAAATACCCCGTAATATAAATATTCCCTGCAGCATCTAATGTCATACCTTTTGACTCTATACTACTGGTCCCGCCCATGCTTTTAACCCAAGCCAGGTTTGCATTTTGTGCACGCAGCGGCGTAAGACCGGCTAATGCCGAAAACAGGAATAGCGATACCATAAAAAGGTTTATGGAGTAATTTCCCTTATGGAATGAGTTCCGGCGCAGGTAGATCGGTCCGGACTTAAAAGAGGGTATTTGTTTTTGCATAACTTTCTTGTTGATCATTTTAAAATGGGACTTTTAGCTTAGTTACCTGTTGTACATGTTACTGTTTTACCATACACCATTAACTATTGCAAAACTACCCTGTATGGAAACTGATGGTAAGAGCCCTTATACCTAAATATTATTTTTGAGTAGTTTTACTTATTGAAGCAACAGCATTCAAAGAAACAATTAAATAAATAATAATCCCTCTAAAATCAAAACGAAACCGGCTATTCTAAAGAATTTTGCTCTTCCGGTAAATTGCGCATTAATTTAAATATTTTACTATACCTTTAACCTACCTAATTCGTTCCGTTAGACTGCTTTTTAAACGTCGCATTCCATGATGATTAAAGTCGTGATTACAGATGACCATCCGTTGGCCTTAAACGGGTTAAAAAATATGCTGCAACCCTTTGAGCATATTCAGGTTGTGGGCACTTATGGTTCCGGGCAAAAATTGCTTGCCGGGCTGGTGGCTGCTCGGCCCGATGTGTTACTACTGGACGTACTCCTCCCTGACATGGATGGCGGAGAGATAGCGGCTGTTGTGACCCGGTCCTATCCGGACATTAACATTCTTGTGGTCTCCAGCATTGATGCACCCGCCCATGTTAAAACCATGCTTAAGGCCGGATGTAAAGGTTATGTGCTCAAAAACATCGAGCAGGATACCCTGGTGGAAGCTATAGAAACCGTATATCAGGGCAAAGAATACCTGGACAATGCCATTAAGGATAAATGGGCGAAATACCTGCTTCAATACAAAAGGATTATTCCGGAGAAAAAAGCCCCGCTTACCCGACGAGAACTGGAAGTTCTTCGCCTTATTGCCCAGGAGTATTCCAACCCCGAGATCGCAAAACAACTATTTTTGAGCCTGCGTACTGTAGAAAATCACCGCTTTAACCTCCAGCAAAAATTAGAAGTTAAAAACACAGCCGGACTGGTCAACACTGCTATTCAGATGGGGTTGTTAGAAACCAAAGAAGAATAGTACTTTGCCCGATTTTCAGACCTGTTTTCATCTATAGCTTATGAATCCATTGCAGCGTCGATGCCTCCTCTTTTGTCTCCTGTATCTAGGATTCTGCTTCGCCCTGCCTCCGGATACACAGGCTCAG
>CAZFKK010000601.1:0-1660 GCA_964519735.1 uncultured Taibaiella sp. | reverse complement strand
GAGAAACCCATTTCAAATCTAACGAACAGAAGTAGGAATATAATCATAAGTAATAAGGAAAGGCCGTTTAAGATGAGAAAACGGCCTTTCCTTGTTTCACGGTTGTACGAATGCTGATTTTAAATATCCCGGATCGGCTCAGGGAATATTTTTCAACTGATCATACCAGTCGAGGGTATTTAACTTTCTATCTGTATTCAGAGAGCTTTTATAAAAAGCACTGATTTTATTCATTAACACTTTCTAACCTGTTTTTTGCCCTGTCTCATAGGCTCTCAGGTACAAAAAAGTTTTAAAGCCTACTATACCGATGAGTTCCGGAGTGATCCTGCGCAGAAAACATACAGGTTATTATAATATCTGATTACTATAAGCGATCTCCTTGGCTTGCATGATCTCAAAATAATGTACTTCTGTCCACCTGTTTTCTCTTTTATTTTTATACGTCATCCTGTCCATAACCGGTTTGGAATAATATCACTATTAAGGAACTCTAAATATATTTTGTAAATTTGCTATATAAATCAACGTCTTCATGGAGGGAACAATAGGAATTATCGCAAAGATAGTTATCGGTATAGTAGCACTGGAACACCTATATATTTTATGGATAGAGATGTTTGCATGGGAAACTAAAGGCAAGAAAACATTCAAGTCCTTACCCGCCCATTTATTTCATGAAACAAAGGGATTGGCAGCTAATCAGGGGCTTTATAACGGCTTTCTTGCAGCAGGACTTATTTGGTCACTATTTATAGCAGATAATAACTGGCAAAATAATATTGCATTATTTTTCCTGGGCTGTGTTTTCGTTGCAGGAACTTTCGGTGCTGTCACAGCCGATAAAGGTATATTTTTCAAACAGGCAACTCCTGCATTAATTGGAATAATACTAGTCTTGTTGGCTTAAAAATTTTCACTGCTATTGTCTGGATAATTCCAATGGCAGCCAGCATTCCTTTGATGACCGATAAAAGGATCAAAGGTTTATGTAGCTCATAAACCTTTGACACCGGATTACTATTTTGCAAATGGAATCGCATAAAATAAGCTGACCTGGAGCAAACTGTTCTTAAAGTCAGGATTTATATTATGAGCATCAAAATTACCAACTTTGGAAATCCCTGCCATATAACGTGCACCTATTCCGAAACCTCCCGCAGATTGATACCCTAATCCCGCCCCTAGCGATAAATCCAGGTTTTTTGAAAACTTGTCAATGGTCTCGTCTTTGACATCTTCACCGGTTTTAAAAGAGACCTGGGGACCGGCTTCAAAATACAGTCCACCACCAGTTCTTAACTTAAGCATGATTGGAACAGCCAGGTAAGAGACCTTATAATTTTCTTTTGATCCCTGGTTATCAATTTTTGCTCCCTGGGAAGAAAACAAAATTTCAGGCTGTACAAAGAATGTATTGCCTAATCCGAAACTCATGAGACCTCCCACATGATAAGAGAACAGGGCGTCCGATTTAATGTTTCCTCCTGTGTAGTTAGACATATTCAGGCCTACTTTCGGGCCTATACTAAATGATGATTGAGCGCTTGCTGAAAGTACATTAGTCAGCACCAGGCCTAAAACGATTAATCTTTTCATAAATAATGAATTTAAAATAAATTGTGTTATACATTTACTCAAGCCACCCAGAGTTTCAAAA
>CAZFKK010000600.1:1315-1675 GCA_964519735.1 uncultured Taibaiella sp. | reverse complement strand
TGGTAAAGACAACCTTATATTTTGTTCTGATAATTATCATATCCTAACTAGTCTTTAACAAACCATTCACGTCGTTGAGGGTCAAACAGGTAATAAAACTCAGCGTTATGAAACGAATTTACTTATTGGGCTTTCTTTCGGTTATTCTATTGACGGCCTGCAGCAAGTCGGGATACTTCCCTCCTGCTGATAATGTAGACGACTGGATGCGCACGCATGAGAAAGGCATAGTAGCTTATGTGGATTACTATACCGGGAATTATATTGTCGAAACCTATAACGGGTTTTCGGTAATCGAATATTGGAGCGGTCCTACGCCGAGGAAATCGCGCTGAATGCGCTCAGCGGCCGTGTATTCGC
>CAZFKK010000600.1:0-1305 GCA_964519735.1 uncultured Taibaiella sp. | reverse complement strand
CCGAGGAAATATGATGAAGCATATGCTTATTTCAACCGCATGGGCGTGCAAACGATCTACAACTGGCGCGGCGATTATTTTACCCAGGGAAGGGTAGCGGATTACTGGTTAGCCTGGTCGGAAGCATTGTACGTCCTTGACCAGCTAAGGTATTACAGGTGATATTGGCTTTGCCGTACTATTTGTACCAGGCCGCTTTCATGGTTTATCTCAGGACGGTTACTTTATATTCCGGACCGGACACGCCAGCCAGGTTCACCGTCCTGAAGAGCATTTCATTGGTATCGCTTTTCAATTTTACTTCAACAGCATCGGGTATATCTTTCCATGCGTTGCCGGTAGGCATTAAACAGTTTTCGGAATGCCTGTTTGCTGCCATCCGCAATTTGCCGTAGCAATTCGCTTTCCGAGTATGAGGGTGGTTCTTCCAAGTGTCAGTTAGTTTCTTTTAGGCTTTAAAAGTAAGCAAAATCCGGGATTCGATATTCTGCTATACTGCCGGCATAGGAGGCCTAAAAAAATAATAACCGCCGGTCGTACGCGTTTTAAATACTTTTACTGCTTCCTTGATTTTTTACCTATTTTTCATTAATGAAAGCAGTTGTAATTGGAGGCTCGGGCGCTACAGGAAGAGAACTGGTAAGGCAACTTTTGGATGATTCCCGGTTTGATGAGATCGTCGCATTGGTCCGCAGGCCGTATTTTCCCGGGCATTCGAAGCTCAATGAGATAGTGGTCGACTTTGAAAAGCTTAGCAGCCATGCTGCCCTGATTCAGGGCGATATAGCATTTTCCTGTCTTGGAACTACATTGAAGGATGCCGGAGGCAAGGAAGCACAGTGGCGGGTTGACCACGACTACCAACTTGAGTTTGCCTCAATAGCGAAACATAATGAAGTCGAAGGTTTTGTCCTGCTGTCGGCTTTAGGGGCAGATGCCAGATCTTTCCTCTTCTATAATAAAATGAAAGGAACGCTTGAGAATAACATCAGGAAGCTGGATTTCAAACAATTTATCATCCTCCATCCTGCAGGCATCGAAAGGCCCGGTACGCTCAGAAAAGGGGAGAAATTTGCTATCAAATTGATCAAAACCCTAAATGCTATCGGCATACTCAAAAGCTATGCATCCATACCCGCCAACCGACTGGCAAAAGCAATGATCGCTTCTTTTTTCAAGTTTAAGACGGATTACAAGATCGTTACCTTAAAGGAGATTAAAAGCCTATCGGAATAGTTTAGGTGATGATCGTGAATTTTAAGATTGCAGCAAAACAAAGTGAAAAATATTTAAAAGAATTAAGCG
>CAZFKK010000599.1:0-1675 GCA_964519735.1 uncultured Taibaiella sp. | reverse complement strand
CTACCAATTCTAGTATCCTGACCACATTCCTTATAATCCATAAAATTCCCTATCCCCGCCCATTCATTCACCTTCTCCTGCCCATTAAACCCAAACGGATACCGATCCGCCACATCATTACATACATCTACCAGGATAGGCTGTAGTTCCTTGATGTCCTCTATAAAGCAAATCTCATTGATCTGCAACACCCCAAGATTGGAGATACCATCTATATACAAATAATACACACCCCAGGGGTTACCCGCAATGCTGTATTCCAATTCCAATACGCCATTGGGCTGTATGTATACAGGGCCAACTGAGGCATCTCCTATGATTGAGGCTTCAAATCCTCCGGAGTAATAACCCGTCTGAAGGCGTATGCGCCGAGGGACTTCCGGATCGGCAGAACCTAGCGGTAAGGCAAAATATACGTATCCCGGACCGCCGGAATGCTGGATCCAAGGCTCTCCGCTAAGTACGTTTATAGTGCTGTTCGTACTGTTACCATACGAAAACCACGGCCAGCTACTGGTGGTCTGGTTGTAGCAATCATAAGCGCCGGTATATACCCATTTATTCTTACTCACAACCAGGCATTTCGTACTCGTGTCCTGCGTAAAGCGACCGGGCATCAGCATTCCGAAGGGATAGTAATCATAGGCCGCGGTGAGGGCCGGAAGGCTATGCGTCCAGTCGCCATTGACATCCCATTTCTTTACGGGGTTGTCGCTTACCGTGGCCTGGACATTGCCCAGGTGGTTCGTCAGCTCATATTGACGCAGGCCTACCTGATGCTGCATCGCATAGATCGTTGTATCGCTTCCGCCTACAGGGGTTTCCCGGTCGGCGGGGATGAAGTCGTCCTGCGTCAGGCTATACCAGGGCATGCGCTGCGTCAGAAAGGACGTATCCTTGACCGGGAGCGCTCCCGTATAATCCCATGATGCTGAAAACTGTCCCGGCATATACTGTTTTACACCCAAACGGCTGCTGCCGTACAGGTGGTGTGAAGTTAAGGAAATATTTTGTTTGGACACGATCTCCTGTAATACTTCCGGGGAGGGCTGGCAAGTGCCGCTCCAGTTCTTCAGGTAGGTCTGGTAGTCTGCGCCCAGCACTTCCAACATCGCTTCTTCCAGCACATAAGGATCATTCAGCTGGCTCCAAAGTGCCATATACCTGTACCCCGCTCTACCCGGCAAAGGTGGAAGAACAAAAACGCAAAGTACTTCTGGATACCCTACCCTGTTACAGATACTTATGGAGATAATCATGGCTTGCTGCTCCACATGAAAAGGGAAAATGAAAAACTCAAAAGCCAGGTAAAGATCCTGTTTCAACTGATCTTATTTTATTAAAAACTCTTTGCTTTATTGCGGATTAAAGAAAACCAATTATTAAAGTTAAACTCATGCTGGCTATTGAAATATGATACTTCAGGCACCAGACAATGGATACGTAGTATAGGAATGGATGATGGCCTTTCGGCACAAGCGTTAGGCAATAAAAATGGGCAATTAATAATGCGCGACACCATAGTACACTTTGTCAAATCGGTCCTCGCTTCCGGTGCTGAAATCACACCGGGTATCATCAGCCAAAGAGGCATCTATGATATTACCTTTGACCGACGCGGCAATCTACTTGATGCCAAAAGGCTGCCTTTAGCAGACACAATGCTCTTTTTAAA
>CAZFKK010000598.1:0-1676 GCA_964519735.1 uncultured Taibaiella sp. | reverse complement strand
AGAAATAACCAAACCTGTAACTTCATCATTTTTATGTCGTGCAATATCTGTAAGCGAAATATAATCGTCCGATCTGTCCGAAACAATGGATATTTCCCGTCCTTGTACCGTAATCTTTTTATTCTTTGCCATAGCCGGTTCATGTTAACAATTTCTTCAAAGTACTCAATGTACAAAAAATCATCTTAGTTACCCAACACATTGCCCCTTTATTCCCAACCCCGCATTGCGCTCCTTCCCCTATTCACCGAATAAAATAACCTCCTTATCGAAACAAGCTTTCATCTACAGGAACAACATTATATCTTTGTTACATAATTTAATCATCTGATGGCTTACCCTGCAAGAAATACGCTGAACAATCGGCCGCCCAAGAATAACCTGTCCGCAGGTATTATCTTGATTATCATAGGCATATTATTCTTATTAAATCGTATCCCCCAGACGGCAGCTTTGTTTCCGCAATGGTTGTTTACCTGGCCAAGCATCCTGATCATCCTGGGGCTTTTTATCGGTGTCAAAAGCGGTTTCCGCAATTTTGTCTGGCTGATCCTGATCTTGATCGGAACCTATGCGCTCCTTTACCATAATCAATTTATCAGCCTTAACCTGAAGCCCTTTTTGCTACCCATTGGCTTGATCCTTATCGGTATCGCTGTGATGACCAAACGTAGCAGAGCCTGCAACCAATACCGCCATAGACATCATAGGTACAGACATTTTAATACTCCTGCAGAGCCGGTAAATAATACCGACGACTACATCAATATCAATTCTATGTTTGGCAATATAGAACGCAGCGTTTTTTCCAAAGATTTTAAAGGCGGGCAAATCAATGTGTTATTCGGTGGCACAGAGCTCAATTTTTCACAGGCAGACTTTGAAGGAGTGGCCACGCTGGAATTATCTATACTTTTTGGGGGCGGGGAAATTATCATCCCGGCAAACTGGGAAGTCAAAAATGAAATATCCGTCATTTTCGGGGGCACAGAGGATAAAAGAAGCAGCCCGCCTCACCAGGCCAATGAAGCCCCCAAAACCCTTATCCTGAAAGGCTCTGTCGTTTTCGGGGGTATCGAAATTAAAAGTTACTAAACCCGCTTATCTGGTAGCCTGTGCCTTTCTCTATAAAATCCTTCAATAGCAACCTGAGCATCATCCTGTTCCTGGCCACCATTGCCGGAGCACAGTTTTATTGGCTCTGGCAGGTGAAGGAGTTTGACCTTGCGCTGTCTGCCATGGATGCCTTCGGTTGTTATGGTTTGTTGTACACCATCTTCCTGTTTATACAATTCAGCCAGACTTATCACCTTAATTCACCCTGGGGCTATTTCACCATTGGCGTACAAAGCCTGTTGATTGCCATCAGTTGGGTCTATTGCTGCGAATGGACGATCTTATATGCTATTCCTCACGACGATGCCTATGCCTTGTTCTGGAAAGACTACCGTATCATCCGTATCCTGATAGGCTGGCTATTACTCTGTGATTTTTACATCATCAATTATTTAATTGGCAAGGCAAAAAAAGAACAACAAAACACAGATCAAAATACGGCAACCCTACAGTTAAGAAAGGAAGCCGAATTATTTAAACTACGACAGCAGCTCCATCCTCATTTTCTGTTCAACAGCCTGAATTCCATTAACGCTTTAATCGGGAAAGAGCCACAACAG
>CAZFKK010000597.1:0-1679 GCA_964519735.1 uncultured Taibaiella sp. | reverse complement strand
CCCACCAGGACAGACACAACCATAGAAACAGGGCGAAGTGTGCTCCGTAAACGGGGTCCTATTTTGTTTTTCAGTAAGATGAGGCCAATAAGGGCGGGCGCGGTACCCATACCGAAAAGGAACATGGATATGAAACCCGAGGTAACACCTCCGGTTACCATAGCTGCTGCAAGGGCGGTGTACACCAGGCCACAGGGAAGGAAACCATTCATGAAGCCGAGCAGGAAGAACTGGTAAAACCTGGGGCTTTGCTGCATATTGTGGTATAAAATGCTGAATTGCTTCCGGAATAAAAAGGAACCTGATTTTGGCTTTAATACGGGCAGGCAGACCAGCAGGATAATGAAAATACCGGCAGCTACAGAAAGCCCCTGTTGCCCCTTCATAAAAAACAGTCCTTTGCCCAGCAGCCCGGAGGCAGCACCTATGGTCCCATAGGCTATGGCTTTGGCCAGGAAATAGGTAGCCAGTTGCACCTTGCGGGAAAGCCTGCCGGAAGTAAAGGGTACCGATAATGCGAGGGGACCGCACATGCCCAGGCAATGAAGGCTTCCGCCTATACCCAGGATAAAAGAGGAAATAAAAATGGCGGCATTCATTGCGGGCCTGTTTTTAATTCATGATAATAGTCCTTATCTCCTGAGGTGAAGGCTATTTTGACCACATAATTATCTGCCGGTACGGCAAACCGGTCGAAGTAGTAAATCCCGTTACCGGGAGCTAATGCCTGAACCCGGTCCAGTTTTGGGTTGGAAGGACAATAAAAGTGCACTTTACCCTGGCTCATTACCTGGCTTAACTGTTCCGGCAATTGCAGTACGATAGAATCTTCGCTGGTGGTCAGGGAGAAGTCATTGCGGTAAGGTAGGGTATTGGCCCTGGCATCAATCTGGTGCTGGTACTGTAATTCCTGTTCATAATAATTATTGCTCACCATAGTGATATCCTGCTTTACAGATAGATAGACCAGGATGCTCATCATGATCAGCATGCCTCCGAATCCGGCCAATAATACATTTCCTGCGTGAAAAATTTTGGATATGCTCATTTTGGATATTTTTGACTATTAGTACTCCCCGATAAAGGTTACGGATTTCGTTTGTATGATGTCGTTGCCGGACATAATATGCAAACTGTATTTTTCCTTTCTTTTGGTGATTTTGTCCCTGGGTATCTTAATGAAGAATGTTTCTTCTGAAGCGGCACCGGAATGTAAGGAATCCAGGTGCTTACCTACATATTCAATACGGACATCGCGGTCCTCCAGTTTTAGCCGGTAAGGCTCCGTGTTCCGGCTCTTGCTGACTACTTTGATCCGGTACAGGTTGCTGATGGTGCCATCTTTGTTTTCCTGCAGAATTTGTCCGGGTACCCGCAATACCGTAGCATCAAACATGGTCCTGCTGATAATAAGGGCAGCTAATACACCTGCAAGGATCAACAATACCAGGGCATAGATCTTAGTGCGGTAATTTATCCGGGGTTTACGGCCTTCTGCAATATCATTTTCGCTGGCGATCTTAATCAGGTCGGGAGCCTGGTTGACCTGGGCCATCACCTTATTACAAACATCGATACAAGCAGTGCAGCTGACACATTCCATCTGCAGTCCATGACGGATGTCGATACCTGTAGGGCATACCCGGACGCACAAACCACAGTCTATACAATCCCCTTTG
>CAZFKK010000596.1:0-1683 GCA_964519735.1 uncultured Taibaiella sp. | reverse complement strand
TCCAAATGCCTTAATATCGGCTCTATGGCCGCTTAAAAAACTACCGAACTATTGTATATAACACTTCTAAAGTTTTTGATAAAGATGGCATACCCTTCCCAAATGGAAACATAGAGGCTAATGCCCACCATGGCGATGCCAATCCTATTGTTGTTCCACATCCTGAGAATAGCCATCAATACTACTTAATCTACGTGCATAACGCGGCATTGCTTTATAGTCTTGTGGATTTGAGACTTAACAATGGTAAGGGGGATATTGTTCCTGGTGAGAAAGACATTAAACTTACAGGTTACGGGACCATTAGCGGTATCAAAATAACAACCGTTCCAGGATGTAAAAACAATGTTTGGCTTATTGCCCGCTCTCTCATTTCTAATGAATATTATAGCTTCGAAATCAATAAAAATGGTATAAGTAGCCAAAAGGTGGTATCTACATGCGGAATGCTAAGTATTCAAGATTACCTAATTGTAGGAGCAAATTATGGCGGTGTATTAAATGTTTCCAATAATAACCTAACGATAGCTGCTGCTACTAATCAAGGAATTGAACTCTATGATTTTTTGCCTTGTAACGGGAAGGTAATTAATGCCAGGTTAATTGATACTCTTCCATTATATGGCATTTGCTTTTCTCCCGATGACAGCAAATTATATGCTTCCTATAATGGAAAACGTTGGGGGATACTGCGTCAGGGGGAAATCTTCCAATATGATTTACAACAACCCACAAATGCTGCCGTAGCTGCTTCCAGAACCTTAGTGATGCGCAATCCTATTTACGAAGTGCTATCACCATTAGGTCCGGTCCCTTTTACATTCCCATTAGGAGCGTTAAAGTTGGGATTAGATCAAAAAATCTACGTTTCAAAAAACAACGACCTGGCATTTAACGACAATTGGTTGCCCGGTACATGCTATGTGATTTACCCCGGCCCGGAGCATGATCCCGTACCTCTGCCTGCAGGTAACAATTGTTTGGGTGGCCAATACATGCATGTCATCCATCAGCCTAATAACAAAGGGATGTCAAGCCGTCCGGAACTGGATTATTTAAAAATAAATGACAAAAGATTTCAGCCAGGACTATTACTTCAAAATGACATCAAAGTTGCTCGTCAACAAACCCCTGACACAATTTCGAAGATAATGCTACCCATAGTAGTATGCTTTAGCCCTACTACTATCTTGATGGCGCCGGAAGAGGGAGTATGTTATCTATGGGATAACGGGCAAAGTAGTTCTGAAAGATCAGTAGATAGCAGCGGCACCTATTGGGTGGGTTATTTCAAAAACTGCATTTACCAGGTAGATACTTTCCAGGTCACTTTTATTGAGCTGCCACAGGTACCGGAGTTGGTCTATGGCTGCCCGGGAGAGATCGGGGTAGCCATAACTGTACCCAAAGACAACCCAACGGTATATCATTATACGCTGGCCCATGGATTATATAGCGATTCATTTAGTAGCAAAGGTTCCTTCAGCTTCAACGGGCTATTCCCCGGCGCCTATACCATAAGGATACAAGCTGAACCGGGTTGCGATACTACCCTACTCCTGCAACTGGAAGGCTATCCTGTTCCTGAAGTATTCGTCCATCCTGAAGACACCCTGATTCTATATGGCGATGCAGTTACCTTAAAGGCGGATGGCGCGCAACATTACAATTGGTTGCCTGTTG
>CAZFKK010000595.1:0-1683 GCA_964519735.1 uncultured Taibaiella sp. | reverse complement strand
CGACTGAGCCCCGCCAGAATGATTCTTTCGGGCTGGCATTCAGGCGGGGCTGAACGCCGTTCGGAAGGGTCCGCCCGGATGACACCAGTCGGACGGGATGAATGGTGAAACGAAAGCGAGAACCGATAAACGTGAAACAACAAACATATCATTTACATAACACCAATTATTTAATTATTTTAATAACCCATATTAGCATGAAGTCAGCATCAATGATTGCCTTAACCCGGAAAAGTGCTTATACACTATGTATGGCTTTCACATTTGCAACCGTTTTCCTGCCGGTAAAATTTTCTTTTTCCCAGGAAAAAATAAGTAAGCCGTTAACGGTGGATGCAGGTGTTGCCAGTATAGATATTACACCGGAATTTCCTATTCGCATGGCGGGATATGCAGCGCGGCTAAGTACCGAAGCCGACAGCGCATGGCAGCCCATATCGGCAAAAGCGCTTGCGCTTGGCAGTGACGAACAGCATCCTTCCATACTCATCACGGTAGACCTGGTAGGGATACCCTGGCGCATTACAAAAGACGTTGCTGATTTTCTTTTTCAGGAAAAGGGAATTAATCCGGCACAAATAGCCATTTGCGCTTCTCATACACATGGCGGCCCTGAAGTAGGCAACCTGATCAATATATTACAATACCGCGACGGGCATTTTGGTGATACGCTTCTATCACTTGATCAGTTGATCCATATTACACAATATACTGAGCAGCTTACACGGAAACTGAAAGATGTAGCCGTAGCTGCTTTAAAAAACAGGAAACCTGCTCTTGTATCCTGGGGACAGGGACAGGCGCTCTTTGCCGCCAATCGCCGTACAAAAGGCGGCCCGGTAGATGTAGCCCTGCCTATGCTGAAAATTACGGATCCAGATGGCACGTTGAGAGGGGTTTTTGTTAATTACGCCTGCCATGGAACAACGCTTGGCGGAGATATGCATAAAATCCATGGCGACTGGATCGCTGAGGCGCACCGGCTTATTGAAGCCAGGCACCCGGGCACAACCGCTTTAATTGCACTGGGCTGCGCGGGTGATGCCAATCCTTCGCCAAGGGGAACGTTGGAGAATGTTCAGCAGCATGGTAAAGAAATTGCAGACAACGTGGACAAATTATTGACGGCTCAGTTGCAGCCGGTGAACGCTCCTCCCGTGGGAAAAATGAAATGGGTCAAACTACCGTTTTCAAAAGTACCGGATGTGAATGAACTGGTTGCCCAAACAAAAGATGAATCTGTAAAAGGGTATTATGCGCGTCTTGCGCTTGAAAGGGTGGAAAGAGGAGAAAAGATCCCTTCAACGCTCGACTATCCCGTTCAGGTGTGGAATTTTGATAATAAGATGGCAATGGTGAACCTGGGCGGCGAAGTAGTAGTGGATTATTCCATCCGCCTTAAGGATGAGTATGGCGCTGAACAACTTTGGATCAACGCCTACGCCAACGATGTTCCCTGTTATATTGCTTCCCGCCGTATAATAGAGGAAGGTGGTTATGAAGCTGAAACCAGTATGTACTGGTACAATAAGCCATCGCCTTTCACTCCCGAAGTGGAAGATATTATTGTGGATGCTGCACGTGAGCTGATGCCTGCATCATTTAAAGAAAGCAGGCCTGCTGTCAATAGCCAGGAAGTAGTTCAAAAAGAAGCCGACGGGTCGTATCGCTTATCTTCCTGGC
>CAZFKK010000594.1:0-1685 GCA_964519735.1 uncultured Taibaiella sp. | reverse complement strand
ATGATCGAATCTGCTTCCACCCATTTTTCCTCATCTACTTCCACTTTGAATGGTCTTTGGGAAAGATCCACTTTAGAGACCATGCCCCAGCGGATATCTGTCCCCATTCTTGTGGCCTGGGCTTCAAAATCTTTCATCATCTGAGGACCCATAACGCCTTCGGGATAACCGGGATAATTTTCTACATCTGTAGTGATGGTCAGTTGACCACCGGGTTGTAAGCCTGAGTATAAAACGGGTTTAAGATTAGCTCTTGAGGCATAGATAGCGGCAGTATAGCCTGCCGGACCTGATCCGATAATAAGACAGTGAATTCTTTCTGATGCTGTTGACATTATTTATTTGTTTATTTTATTCAATTCAATATTAAAACATGCGAAAATAATCATTTTAGGCCTATTTTGCCCATAGAGATTATAGATGGGCCATAGCCTGCCCGGTGCGCCTACCTGGGAATGATCAGGGTGCTGGATGTGGCGCCGTAACCTGCCCATACGCCCAGGGCGCCGCCCCTGATATTGGAAGTGACGGATACGGGAGCCGCAAAGGGATTGCCCGTCGCTCCTTTAGAGAATTCGAGGGTGCGCCAGAATTCAAAAACAGAAGCATCAATGGAACACCATTTTACAAGGACGGTATCCCCTTTGATAAAATAATTCCTCCTGCCCTGGGAAGTATCCCTGCTGTTGAAGCCGGGAGACAATAAGACTTCCACGCTGGTTCCGTTCACAATACCATCATCCTCAACAGAATAATAGGGAGGAAGGAGCAGATCGCTGTTACGTTTGGTAAAGTACCTGATTTTGTTGCCGAAGGTGTCGGGATCATTATAGCGACCGTATAAAAGCATGGCATCGGTGATGCTGTCGGGTACGGTTCCGGGCGGCGGCGGCACTGCCCATAGGGAGTCGAGCGCTTTCGGATGGGGTATATGGGTACTTGATTCGTAAACCAGGCCTCCATATTCTACTTTCAGGCTATAAGTATTTCCTGCAATACCTTTGAAATCAGCGACATCAGGGTCATCTACATCCGTTGAGTAAAAATAAAAGGATTGCCCTCCCTGTTCTACCCGGTATTCTTTAAGCAGTACCGTTTGCGTGCCGTCCGAAACACTGATCGTCGCGTCATGCAGGAACGCATCGCTTAAGGTATTCAAATCTACATTTCCGAAAAAGCCGATGCTTTTGGTCAGCAAAAGGTAAGGAGGGAGGCCTGTTTCGATCGTACCCTCTATAACCACCTTCTCTGTGGAAGGTCCGAGGTTGAAATCTACCTGTTTCTCACAAGAATAAAGAGTGAAAATAAAAGTTATAATACCGATCAGGGACAGGATTTTGCGCACAATAGGTCTGTTTCAGGTTGAAGGATAGGAATTAATTTCTTTGTTGAAATGTTTCATACAGCAGGATGCCTGCTGCCACAGAAACATTCAGGGAATCAAAGTTAGGCGTCATGGGAATACGCACCAAATGATCGGCATGTTTCAATACAAACGAGCTCACGCCTTTATCTTCAGCGCCCATCACAAGGGCGATGGGCACCCGAAGGTCTACTGCAGACAGGGGCTGTTCCGTATGGAGTAAGGTAGCGACTACCTGTATGCCGTTGAGATGTAAAAGGTCTATGGCCTGCTCTACCGAAGCGGTACGGCAGATGGGTAAATGCTCCAGGGCGCCGGCAGA
>CAZFKK010000593.1:0-1707 GCA_964519735.1 uncultured Taibaiella sp. | reverse complement strand
ACCAGGTTGGAGAAAGTATAGTAAAAAGTTAGTCCCGCAGCCATACTGTTGAACCAGCCCAGGAACATAAAAGGCATGATGTAAGGCATATATTTCAACATCGCGTTATTCATATCACTACCACCGGCACCAGCCGTCATATTCCTGTTATACAAGGCAAGAAACAAACTCGTCACCGTCATTAACAGAGTAAACAAGCTCACATGATCACCGTAAAAAGGAATGCTGAAGCCCAGGTTAAGAATAGAATCATAGGTGGACAAATCCTCTGCCCATAGAAATTTAGACTGTCTGAGCTGTATGGCTGTCGGGATAAAATAATAAACGGCAAGCAGGAAAGGCATTTGTAAAAGCATAGGTAAACAGCCACCCAGGGGATTCACACCCGCAGTACGGTAGAGCTTCATTTGCTCCATACCCATTTGTTGCTGATTATCTCCAAACTTAGCCCTCAAAGCATCTATTTCTGGTTTTAACACCCGCATCTTAGCCGAGGATAAATAACTCTTATAGGTAAAAAAGGACAGCAACAGGCGGATAATAAGGGTCAGACAGATAATAATGATTCCAAAACTGCTTATAAACCGGCTCAACACATCAAAAATGGGTATAATCATCCATTTGCTGATGTACTTTACAAAAAAGAAAGGGCCAAAACCCAACTGGATCATTTCTTCCAGCTCTAACTTATAAGATTTCAAAATTTTATAATCATTAGGCCCCATATACCATTTAAAACCAAACGAAAAATCATTGGAAGCCTGTACCGGAACAGCCAGAATACTGGTATTAGTAGCTACTACCTGGGAATCAACAGGCTCATTAGCATCATAATTACCGTTCTTAAACTCTTTTTCTGCAATGATCGTTGAATTGAAAAAATGGCTGCGCACACCAAACCATTGTACCGGCTGGTCTAACGTCTGTTGTCCTGTACGGGAAACTGTGAAATAATCGTGTTCCCCATTTATATGACGAAAATGCACCTGCATATTCATTCGTTCATTCTTCAAATCCTTCTCTGTATGTAAGATCTCAGTGGACCAGTGCAGCGGTATCGTAGGCGTGCGTGCCAGATCCTGGCTCAGCCCGACCAGGCGCAGGTTGGCAGTAAGCATATAGCCCTTTTCCGGTAATACATAGTCCAATACGATGTCCTGGCCCGGCGCAACATTAGCGGTCATCCGCAATTGATGGGCGCCATCGTTAAGCGTGGTCAATTCCGGGGTAAAGAACAATTCATCAGTAGTCACTGTGCGGCCATTTACCGGGATATGAAAGGACAACTTATTGTTCTTGCCCCTAAAGATATTCAGGGGCTTGCCGGCAAAAGTGGTAAAATCCTCCAGGTTAGCTGTTACCGGATACCCTCCTTTTGTACTAAAGGCAATATTCAATTCACCATTGCTCAGGCGGATTTCCTGTTCTACACCCCGGAATGCAGCAGGTAAAGTAGAATCAATTTCTTTTACGGTAGTATCTGAAGGAGCCAGGATTTGCTGCTGAGGGGTAATGGGCTTTTGTGTAGCCGCCTGTGCAATAGAGTCCATAGCTTTCTGTTCCAAATAAAGCTTCTGCTCATGATTACTCCAGAAAATATACCCTGCACCCAAGGCTAGCAACAAAAGAAACCCAATAATTGAATTACGATCCATGAAATATAATACTAAAATTTGTGCGCAAAGGTAGGTAATATTCATTTGGCAA
>CAZFKK010000592.1:0-1720 GCA_964519735.1 uncultured Taibaiella sp. | reverse complement strand
GCATCAGCCTTCTAAGCTGAGGGTCATTGGTTCGAATCCAATCCGGATCACAAAGGGGAAAAGCCCGTGTAGCAACACTTTTCCCCATTTTATACTCTTCGATAAGTCTTGTAGTTTTTCGTAACGTTAGTAAAACTATGATTCAGTTGTCTAATAACTGCTCCTGCAGCGAAATTTCGGGTGAAACTAAAAGGAATATTTTCTCAAAGAATCAGGAATCGTTAACTAATCTCCTCATTGACGGGCATCAAAATAGCAATTCTTATAATGGGTATTATTCTTTAATGCTACTCCCTTTCACCTATTGGGTAAAGGGGTTTTTCTTTTTATTCCTACGAAGGCCTATTATCCCCCTAATTATCCCCCTTGATTCTTATGGTATTATACTTCAACAATGTTAATTTAGCGGTTTCTTAGAAAATAATGAAAATGAAAAAACTAGTTTTGATATTAGGATTGTGTTTCCCTGTTTTAGGTAGCGCACAGGATAACCTGGTTAAGTCTCTGGACAAAAATGCCAGCGATAGCGCCAAGGCAAAATTTACATTTACGGAAAACCTGAGCCTGGCCAATACCCCGGTTAAAAACCAGGCAAGTTCAGGTACGTGTTGGAGCTATTCTACGAATTCATTCCTGGAAAGTGAAATGCAAAGAGCGGGAAGGGAGCCGGTAGAACTTGCGCAGATTTATTCTGCCCGTAATGTATATGCCGATAAGGCCGAAAATTATATTCGGATGCATGGAGCTGTTGCCTGGGGTGACGGCGGAGCTTGTCATGATGTGATCAACATGTACGCAAAGTATGGAGCTTTGCCTCAATCTGTCTATACGGGCTTGAATTATGGAACCAGCAAAAACAGATTTGCGGAAATGCAGGCTGTGCTCCAAGGAATGTTGGACGCCTGGGTTAAAAACCCCAACGGCCAACTATCTCCCATCTGGAAAGATGCATTTGAGGGTGTTATGGATGCTTATTTAGGTAAGGTACCGGAAACTTTTGAATGGAAAGGAAAAAAATACACACCTCAAACTTTTGCGAAAGAGGTAGTACAACTAAATCCTGATGATTATGTCGAGCTGGCATCATTTACCGATAAGCCCTACTATACACAAACGCTGTTAATGGTGCCGGACAACTGGAGCTTTGACCTGGTTTATAACGTTAAAATGAAAGATATTACCGATATCATTGACCATGCGCTGAAAAATGGGTATACTGTAGCCTGGGCAACTGATGTGAGCGAGAAATATTTCAGTTGGAAAAACGGAGTAGCTTATGTGCCGGAAAAGGAATTTGAGGATATGAATGATGAAGAAAAGGAAGCGCTTTTTAACGGACCCCAGCCGGAGCGTACCATCACCCCGGAAATGAGGCAAAAGGCATTTGACAACTATACGACAACTGACGACCATGGTATGCATATTGTAGGTATAGCTAATGATCAAAACGGGAAAGAGTATTATATAGTTAAGAATTCCTGGGGCACAACAAACGATTACAAAGGTTATTTGTATGTCACCAAAGCCTATGTACAATTTAAAACCACTGCATTTCTTTTAAATAAAAATGCCATTCCCAAAGATTTAAAGGGTAAAATGAAATTATAAACTGACACTTCAGTTTAACGACAAAAGCGCCCGGAGCACATGCTCCGGGCGCTTTTGTTCGTGTGTCAGGCATGTATATTTACTCTAGGGTGTAAGTCCCGAACACGCTTTG
>CAZFKK010000591.1:0-1722 GCA_964519735.1 uncultured Taibaiella sp. | reverse complement strand
ATACGGTATATGTACGGTCTATTTGCGGACCGGGAGATACCAGCGCCTGGAGCAGCATCCCGCAACCTTTCTCTACCGCTTGCCCTCCGGATTTTGCTACCCCTTATGTGGAAAATTTTTCCAAATGGCCGGCAAATTGCTGGGAGCTGAAGACAGGCGAACTGAATACTACCCTGCTCAGCTCTGTGCAGAACTACTGGCGATCGGCCAACTGGATGCATGCCACCCTTCCGGTGGCCAAGGCTGCTGAATTCTCTGTTAGCTTCGGTAATGATGTAAAAGAGTGGCTGATATCGCCTGCTATTAACCTGGGGACCAACCAAAAGCATCAGCTTGATTTTGATATTTATTTTCTTAATTACGCTACATTAGGATTGTCTTTGGGACTCAAGGATACCTTTTTCGTGGTCGTATCCGCAGACAACGGCAATAGCTGGCTCCGGGACAATATTCTTCATTACCGTACCATCGGGAATACGCCGGTTCCGGGAGGTAATTGCCATGTTACCCTGGACCTGTCTAAATATTCAGGAGTTATAAAAATTGGTTTTTTTAACAAGATGCCGACTTTTTCTGCAAGTGCAGCCGTAGGCATTACCCAGTTTACGGTAAGTCCAAGTCCTTCCTGCAGAGTACCCATAAATACTTATGCCACCAGGTTAAGCCATGAAGGCGCTTTGCTTTCCTGGACAGAAACGGGTACAGCACAGCAATGGGAGGTAGAATATGGTCCAGCGGGTTTCCAGGCGGGTAACGGAACAAAAGTAATTGTTAATGTTCCCCGGCTGCAGGCAGGTGGATTGAGTGCACTGACTCACTATGACTATTATGTGCGTAGTATCTGCGGTAGTGCCGATACGAGTGCCAGGACAGGAAAAGGAAGCTTTAAGACGCTTTGTGTGCAACAGATTCCTTATCGTGAGCAGTTTGATGCCACGGTCACTCTTCCGGAGTGTATGTCCAGAGCCTACAACTATCCGCTTTCCGGCAGGCAGTTTGAAGTGGTCTCCAACCTGAGCAGTATGGCCAGGTCTAAACCTAATTTCCTGAGGATAGAGTCGTCGGGTAGTCTCAAAAATATGAATGACTGGGTGCATACTCCCGGTTTACAACTTCATGCAGACTCATTCTATACCTTATCTTTTGCTTATAGAAGCCAGGTGGCGGCCGGAGGTTTTGACGCATTTGAAGTACGTATAGGGAATTACAATAATCTGGATAGTACGGGCACAAAGGTATTGTTTGAAGAGCGCTTTGCTTCAGCAAACTGGGATAGTGCGACCCTGAACTTTCGCCCGGCGGTGACGGGAGTGCATTATATCGGATTTTATTGTACCTCGGAGACCATGACTTATGGATTGATGCTTGATGATATCGAAGTCGTTAAAGCAGCTGCCTGTTATCCTCCTACCCATTTAAATGTGAGCAGCACGACAGCAGATGAGGCCGTTCTTTCCTGGCAGGAAAATAACAATGCCACTACGTGGAAAATAGAATATGGAATAAAGGGATTTACTCCGGGTACGGGGGACCTGGTGCAGACCACGAATAATCCCCATACGCTGCAACAGCTTAACGATGCTACTTCGTACGATTTTTATGTGACTTCTTTCTGCTCGGGTACCGATAGCAGCGAAGGATCCAAAGCGGCATCCTTTGTGACGCAATGCTCGCTTCCGGAATTATTTTTAGGAGCGGATACCACTGCCTGTGCTCCTTATG
>CAZFKK010000590.1:0-1731 GCA_964519735.1 uncultured Taibaiella sp. | reverse complement strand
CCTGGGTACAGGTTTATTTTCCCGGTTATGGCTGGCTGGACTTTGATACGACGGTAGGCAACGATGATGCCCGCGAGAGTCCTGCTCCTGATGGTACACCACCCATGCAGCCGCCCAAGGCCTGGCTGGCTATTGACGGGGTGGTCACGAGCGTAGATACATTGAGGAAAAGGGTAGGATTTAAGCCCGGCCGCATGGTCTATCATGATGTGGAATATAATAACACGGCAACCGGTGCTATGGACCTGGATGTGAGCCTGGCGGCCATCCGGAAAGACAGCATAGATATCCCCCTGCAGCAATTGAAGCCCGGCGACAGTGCTACAGCCGTTTCTTATGCTGAGGTATTCAAACGGATTAAAGCAGGGCCTGGTGAAGAAGCGGCTTCCCTGCTGAAACGTTTCCCGGACCCGGTACCGGTGGATGAGTTACATGTGAAACTGACCTATATAGAACAAAAGGAAAAGCAGCAATTGCTGCAACCCGACGAAAAGGGGACGAACTGGCGGGCCATCGGCATTACATTAGCGGTAAGTGTGGGTATTATTGCATGGTGCTTGCTGTTGTTCCCACGGCTATGCTATGTCTATTTACGCCTGCGTTATGCCGCTGCAGGGAAACTTCCGGCAAAGGCTTATTGGGCTTACCAGGTGGCCGGGTTTTACCTGAATCAACTGGGCTATATTAAGGGTGATCTTACGGCGTTGCAACAGGCACAACAAGTGGATGCCGCTTTAGGAACTTCCTATTCCGGGTTTGTCCTTCCTTACCTGAAGCTTAAATATTCCGGTCAGCCCTTGAGCCGGGAAGAGACTCAGGCGCTTACCCGCTTTCTCCCTGCTTTTATTTCGGCAGTTAAACGGCAGATTCCTTTTAGCAAAAGGTTTTTCCGGTTTTTCCAGGTATTCCGTTCTATCGGGTTTTGGGGGATAGGAAGGGAAGAATAAGCTCCTGCTTCCCGGAAAGGCACCCTGCTTGAGCCAGGTTTTTAATTGTTTTTGAGATACATTACTGAATTAATCTCTTCTGCCAAACAAACGCAGCAGGTAAATGAAAAGATTGACGAAATCCAGGTAGAGCGCCAGGGCACCCAGGATAGCTCCGCGCTTACGATCTTCCTCATTTTCCATAAGCGCATAGGCTTTTATCTTTTGGGTATCATAAGCGATCAGGCCGACAAACACAGCCACCCCCACATAAGAGATGATCCAGTACAACATTTCGCTCTTCATGAAAAAGTTAACGATAGAAGCCAGGATAATGCCGATCAGTCCCATGAGCATGATCCGCCCGAAGGAGGTCAGATCCTGCTTGGTGAAATAACCCACAGCCGTCATAATACCAAATGTTCCGGCAGTAATGGCAAAAACGGAAAGCAAGGAACCTGTAGTATAAGCCAAAAGAAGTATCGAAAAGGTGAGCCCGTTCAATGCCGCATAAGCAAGGAAAACAAGGGTGGCTATAGCAGCACTCATCTTCTGAATACGAATGGCCAGGAAACCCACCATAAAGAGCTGTCCGATCATCAATCCGAAAAAGACCAGGCGGTTACATAAGATAAATTGTACGGCAGCCGGAGAAGACGCAGTCAGGAAGGCTACGATAGCGGTCAGGGAAAGACCTAAAAACATCCAGCCATATACTTTGGTCATGTAGCGGGCTACATAATCGGTATCTATCTGGACAGGGCTGTCCGCATAATTGGAGAAGGATTTATCCTCAAATTGTTTG
>CAZFKK010000589.1:0-1736 GCA_964519735.1 uncultured Taibaiella sp. | reverse complement strand
GGCCATATTCTCATTCATCTTAGGGCAAATCCCTTTGCAGGTTGTAAAAAAGTATTCTACAACGACAATTTTATCCTTTATATGCCTGTTCGTAATCGTATCCCCGTCCTGGTTCAGGAAGGCAAAAGGACGAATATCCTGACCCGGCTGACCTACTACCGCCAGCCTGGCCTCTTTCATTTTATTGCTGACACTGTAATAATAAAAGGAAAATCCGGCAGCTAACAGAATAAAGAACGAAACGAGAAAAATAGTGACCCGGTTATTTTTCATAAAGGAGTGCTTGAATAAGAGAGGGCAAAGGTACGCGCGGCCCAAAGATTAATTTGGTAAGTGATTGTTATCGTTGCCGGGCCGCTTGCCCCATGGCTCTTTTTTCCTCCGCATGCCTAAGGCACAATTCCCCTGACCCTTAAATGATACGATAGGGTACAATAATCATCTAAAGCATATTCCCCACTATAGGGCGGGAATTCGCTATCCTCCTCATCTTCATCCATCGTATTGTATTTATCCAGCATCTTATCGTAATAGGCATCAATAATGTTATTGAATTTTACCACCTCGTCAAATTCCTGCAGGTCAAACTTGAACGGATAATCCCAAAACGGCCTTCCATCATCAGGGATCGGGTAATCAGGTTCCTGCGTTTGTGTAATGATCAGGCTACATAACTCATCCTGGAGGTCTTCGTAAAGCACCAGCCATTTCAGAATTTCCAGTTCCTCATTCAAATCAATACGGTCCCATTCTTTATTCGCCATGATGGCCATTTCATTCCACCGCAGGCACCGGTAAAGGTCATGCAAACGTTCATACAATTCATCAAACAGGTAAGGATACCGGAAATTATCCACCGCTTTTTTAAAGCATTGATAAAGGCTTCTGTAGGTTCTAAGCCAATTTTTAGCGATCTCATCATTTACTATAAGTCCTTCCCGGACTATTTCCTCATAGGCCTTTTTACAAGCGTCCGTGAGCAACAGGAGCTCTTGGGGAAACCCTTCCGGATGGATTTCATCCTGGAAAATCAGGACACTATGCTTTCTTCCATATTCCTTATTCTGTGAGCCGGCATCAAACCACTTGCAATCGAATATATCCGAATACGTCAATTCTTCCTCCTCGAAAATCAAATCCAGATGGTTCCCTGACTGATCTCCCACAAAAGCAAAACCTTCATGATTCTTATCACAGAAACGGGAGTCGCATCCGCCCATTAATGGCGTAAGATAAACGTTACCTTCCCTTTTCAGGTATTGAAACTGTTCTTCCAGCCTTGATAAAAACAGTTGTTTCGTCGCCCCCTGATAGGTCCTTTTATCATCCAACAAGACTTCCAGTAAGGAAATATTCATTTGGCATATCGCCTCCATAATGAGTTCTTTCTTGTCCATGTGCTTCAATTGGTTTTAGCATTTGAATGGTCAACAAATGAAATGTTCTAACAAATATATGAAAATATTCAAACACATTTATCAACAAACCCCTCTAAATCAGAAAAAATCATTCTCCTTATTCTTTCCCGGCTCAACGAAACAAACTACAAGCTATCAAATATAGCCAGGTAACTCTCATACCGTTCTTCGCTGATGGCGCCCTCTTCTACGGCTTCTTTAACGGCACAGCCCGGTTCATTGATATGCACGCAATTATTAAATTTACAGCCTTGTATCCGGTCCCTCATTTCGGGGAAGTAATGAGAAAGCTCGTCCCTGGTAATGGCCACAATGCCA
>CAZFKK010000588.1:0-1765 GCA_964519735.1 uncultured Taibaiella sp. | reverse complement strand
CAAAAGGGAGAAACTGTGCCAGTCCTGCATGCCACATATGCTTTAATACTGCCGGGCGACAAAGGCGATACCCGGTATAAATAAGAATGGCCGCAAGGGTTGCCTTGGGTATCAGGTTCAGGATAAAAGGTATAGTAGCCACACACAACAGCAACAGGACACCATGGGTGATGGTCGCCAATTTGGTTTTGGCCCCTGCATTAATATTAGCGGACGAGCGTACAATCACAGAAGTAATGGGAAGTCCTCCTACTAAGCCACTCAGCATATTGCCTATGCCCTGCGCTTTCAATTCAGCATCCCCGGAAGTAAATCTTTTTTGAGGGTCCAGTTTGTCTGTCGCTTCAATGCACAATAAAGTTTCTATAGAAGCGACTACAGCTATAATAACCCCCGTTTGCCAGACCAATGGGTTTAAAAACCCCTTCCAATCGGGTAGTTTGAACTGGCCTAAAAAATCAGCAGCGCTTTGCGGCACGGGCAGACTTACCAGGTGCCCCCCGCTCACATGCAGGACGGGCAAGGCAACACGGAACAATTCATTAAGCAACGTTCCGATAACAACGACCAATAACCCGGCAGGAATGATCTGCAGTTTTTTTAAGCCTTTTAAAGACCATGCGGCCAGGATAGCCAGACCCAATATCCCTATAACAACAGCTCCGGGTTCAATATGATCCAGGGCGGCTGTGATGGATTGAAAAGAAAATGCATTTTCCGCATCTTCCATGCCTTTTTCATGCCCCGGCACCACGTAACCCACGGCATCCGGTATTTGTTTAATGATAATCGTCAGGCCTATCCCGGCTAACATACCTTCGATGACATTGGAAGGGAAATAATTAGCAATACTTCCCGCCCTGATGAAACCTAAGATCAACTGTAAGCAACCGGATATGATAACCGCACACAGAAAAATTTCGAAAGCACCCAACTGTGCTATAGCGCCAATGACGATAGCTACGAGACCCGCTGCAGGTCCGCTGACACTTAACTGAGATTTACTGAAAAATCCGATAACGACGCCGCCTATGACTCCGGCTACAATACCGGAAAAGAGGGGCGCATTGGACGCCTGGGCAATACCCAGGCATAAGGGCAAGGCAATAAGAAACACGATGAGCCCTGCCATCAAGTCGCTTTTTGCATGCGCAAAAATTGATTTTATTTTGGACATTACTTTATGATTAAGCAAGTAAACAATAAATACAGGCGTATTGCCAAAGACGAACGAAGTAGGACTACTCGTTCCAATCAAAGAGAACAACACAACCAGGTGTTATGCTTAACCAAAATTGGGAGGCTGAACGGGGACATCCAGATGCAGGCATTTAATTAATGCTTCATCCCGATGAGCATGTTCAAAATCGGCATTATGTTTAGAGCCGATGTTAAGGGCGGTAGAAAAACAGTGATACCATGATTTATTATGGTCGTCCCCTGCCAGTTTTTTATGAAAAGGACCATGCTCATGTACTTCTTCTGTCATGGTTCCATTCCACAATATCTTCCCGATCTGCTTAATTGGGAGCAGTTGAAAGGAAAAAAGGGTCAAAAACAATATGGACAGAACTTTCCTCATGGAATAGCAAAGATAGGGCCTGGAGGCTTACTTTCATGCAAAGAGAAGGTTAAGAAATTAAGTTTTTATCATTGATAACTGCTAAGGGATTTATTTTCCGGCCTTACGAGCACATAAAGTTCCCTAGTGTTCTTTTCTATCCGGGAATAATCGAGTAGGAAGGTAGCGAAATAATCGCTACCT
>CAZFKK010000587.1:0-1775 GCA_964519735.1 uncultured Taibaiella sp. | reverse complement strand
TGTTTATCTGGCATAAAGCAAGGCGGATCAAAAACCGCTATGTTGAATTTGTGCGCCTGCAGGATTATGTTCCTATTATACAGGAGTTGAGCAATGACCGGAGTATTCCTAAGTATGCCACACATCTTGTTTATTTAACCAGTGCCAATTTTGCCAAAGAAATCGAGCATAAGATTATTTTCTCCATTCTTTATAAGAAACCCAAGCGTGCAGATATTTATTGGCTGGTCCATGTCGATGTGTTGGATGAACCTTATACGACGGATTATGTAGTCCATACGATCATTCCCAATGAAATTATCCGGGTAGAGTTCCGATTAGGATTCCGCGTAGAGCACCGGGTGCAATTGATGTTTAAGAAAGTAGTGGAGGAAATGGTGGCTAATAAAGAAGTGAACCTGACCAGCCGGTATGAGTCATTAAGTAAAAACAATGTCCGGGGTGATTTCCGGTTTATTGTCCTGGAAAAATTTCTATCCCGTGATAACGAATTGCCTTTCCTGGAAAAATTAATTATGAAAGGTTATTTTTTCCTGAAGAAGTTAAGTTTGTCTGAAGAAAGAGGTTTCGGATTGGATCAGAGTGATGTAACCGTAGAGAAATTTCCGCTGGTTGTATCTCCCGTATCCGATGTAAAGTTACGTAGGGTAGGGGATTAAGGATGCATAGGTTATTACCGGCTTTCCCTGCTCCATCCATATAATTTATATACTATTAAAATGCCAGTTTTCCACCACTTTAATCAACTTCCTTCTTTTCGTAACCCGGTGTTGACCATTGGTTCATTTGATGGGGTGCATCATGGCCATAAAGCTATATTAGCAGAGGTGGTGCGGATTGCCAGGGCTGTAAATGGCGAAAGTATCCTGTTGACTTTCGAACCCCATCCCCGAAAGAGTATTCAGCCGGAGCAGCCTTTAGGATTGTTGACTGATCCGGAGCAGAAAATTAAGCTGATAGAAGCGGAAGGCATTGACCACATTGTTGTCGTTCCCTTTACCAGGGATTTTTCCATGTTGTCTGCCCAGGAGTATGTAGCCGATTTTTTAGTGAAGTATTTTATCCCTCATACGATTGTTATTGGTTATGACCATCATTTCGGACATAGCCGCGAGGGTAATATCACTTTGCTGCGGCAAATGTTGTCGCCGGGTGTGGTCATTGCCGAAATACCGGCACAATTGATAGAAGATGCCGCAGTAAGTTCTACTAAAATCCGGAATGCCTTACTTAAGGGCAATGTAAAAGAGGCATCGGAGATGCTGGAGCGCCCTTTCTGCTTTGAGGCTATGGTGGTACATGGCAATAAATTAGGAAGGGAATTGGGGTTCCCTACAGCTAATCTTCGGCCTGTATATGAAGATATACTGATTCCGGGTGTAGGTATATATGCAGTAAAAGTACTTTGGCAGGGAATGTTATATAAGGGTATGATGAGTATCGGATACCGCCCTACGGTAACACAGGAATCGATGATTACCTGTGAAGTGAATCTGCTTGATTTTTCGGAAGATATTTATGGACAGTATCTTACGGTTTATTTTATTGATTATTTGAGGGGGGAGGAAAAGTTTGAGTCGCTTGATGCTTTGACTGCCCAAATGAGAAAAGATGAACAGGAAACCAGGCGGTTGTTAGCTTAGCGATACTCTTTCGGGGTTCGGGGGCTATTTTAAGGAATAGGGGCCACCCTGAAAACTATTAAAAAGGTGTTATCCTATTTTATTGCTTGCTATCTTTGAACTTTTTTAAGACCAATGGATTTACTTAAACGG
>CAZFKK010000586.1:0-1781 GCA_964519735.1 uncultured Taibaiella sp. | reverse complement strand
CCATTTGGGTGCACCGTTTCTTTTTGACCGAGGACATTACCTTATATGCTTTTGTAGAACATTTGTGCAGGACCCTCAACTATACCCGAAAGGGTGGTTTATGGTGTGAAATGATAAACTATGGCAAGGTGGAGCTGAAGGAGGGTCTGTATGGGTTCTTTTGTGTGCCTCCGGGATTGGAACATCCCTGCCATTTTACAGCCGGGGTCTATTGCTTTATGCATGTGGATATGCAGGATGAGCTGTTGAGCCGGATTGATTATCACCCCAATTGTAAATCCGCGCTGGAAGCCTATCTAAAGGACCCGAAGCATAACGGCATTCAATTAAAGGCTTGCAGCATGCATCCCGTAGTGAACAATATTATCCGGGCCATTTCGCGTTGTAATAAGGAGCATGAAGCTGCTTATATTGCAGTGATTACCTATCATGTGGAACAACTGCTGTTTGAGTTCAACAAGCAGATGGCTAAGATTAAAAAGGAGACACAGCAGCATTTAATGGTTGCCAGGATAGAAGCCATAGCGCTATTGATAGCGGGCAACCTGAAGAAAAATTATACGCGGCAATCTTTGGCTAAAGATCATCAAATGACGGTAATCACCTTACACCGGCATTTTAAAACCGTGAAAGGAATCACAATCAAGGCTTTTATCCTTCAATGTAAGATGGAAGGCGCCCGGGAATTATTGACCACCACAGAAAATCCTATTGAAGAAATAGCGGATGATTTGGGGTATAAGGAGCCCAGTAATTTTGTGAGGGCCTATAAGAAATATTTTGGAAGGACGCCTTCTCAGGAGCGCGATGAGGCGTTATGACAGGGGCCTGAAAATGCCATAACGGCCTCATCCCGATACAGAAAACAAAATTCAAGACAGCAGGCAGGAATTTTACCAACCCTGCACGCTTGCTACCGCCTGCAGTGGATCATGCGCTGCCTGCAATCCGTCGTAGGCTGGCTTAATGCAGCGGATGATGCCATGAATCAAAAGAAGCCACTAAAGCTGATAGGCATTATCCTCGTTCAGGTGTATGCATCCTTGCATCGCAATGTTTCTTTCTCAATACATCCCACGTTTAATTACCTGCAGTAGCAGTAGATAACGGTATCCGATTTTATATCCTGGCCGTAGCATAGCAATATCCTGTCCCGGTTCAAGCAGCCTTGCTATCTGCAAAACCCTGGCTACTCCGGGTAACTATCTTTCCAAAGCCTTTCCCCCTCTTTCCCGGCTGCAGGAATTTCCATCCCGCGTCGTAAAAATAGCGGCTGCCCTCTTGAAATGGCCCCCATCGGGAAATGCATCGTGTCACTCCGCCTCACTCCGACCCAATATTAGCCCACAGCGTCTCACTCAGATTCATTATTTGGAAAGGCTGTGTTGCCGATACTACATTTGTTTTTTTAAGCGGAGGTACCCCGCTGCTTATTGTTTCACCTTTAAATTTTTTCAAAAAATGGACATTCAAAGATTTGCCCTGGGTGGTTTTAAAAACTACAAAGATGATGAACTCCTGGTCCGTGGCAACACCGTATTGGCAGCGATGGACAACAATGCTTTTTTTCCGGATCCCCTTCCTGCACTTGAAGATGTCAAGGCATTGGTGGACGACTTCACAGCAAAGTTATCCGTTTGCCGTCGTAAAGGAAGCCCACAGGATACAGCAGTAAAAAATGACAGCCGCAAGTTACTATGCACAGCCCTTACTCGTCTTGCCTTCCATGTGACCCATAAGGCTGATGGCGCGCTGGCCGTTTTACTGAGCTCCGGGTTCCT
>CAZFKK010000585.1:0-1792 GCA_964519735.1 uncultured Taibaiella sp. | reverse complement strand
GGCATCCCGATACAGAATTTCCTATAAAGTAAACAACAACAGCTGGATCACTAAAACCTTTTCAGATGTAATCAATCCGGGAGCGAGCCGGCAGCTTATTGCAGATTATCTCAATTTATCTGCAACCGGATCGTATACTATTACTGTGGCCATTACGAACATGATGCAAAATGACCCTGTCCCGGGCAACGATACTTTACTGATAACAGTAAAATCCATTGACAATCCCGTTATTAATTTGAGCGGTGGATATACAGATGATTTTGAAGCGGTAACCAATTTAGACGCTGTCGGAACAGAAGTAAGCGGTATACCGGGAGCTGAGAAGTGGGATTTTAATCCGAGCAAAAATAAAGGCCGGATACGCAGTTTTGTAAACAGCAATATTACCATAGATGGAAACAGGTCTATGAGCATGGATAATGCCTATAACCAGGTGAATGATATTTACGGGAGCAGCTATAATACGCTTACCGGAACATTTAACTTAAGTCATTATAGTGCATCTGACTGGGAGTTACGTTGCGATTTTGAATACCTTTTGCACGGCATACCCAAATTCGACACAGGGAATTATGTATGGGTTAGAGGCCGCGATACCGACCCATGGCTGCCTTTAGCTGCCTATAAGATAGATACTGCAAATATGGGTGTGGTCTATCACTCCGGCAGCTTATCGCTTACGGATGTACTCAGAGCTGGTGGACAGGAAGCATCGTCCAGCACGCAAATCCGTTTTACCCAATACGACACTTCCCGTATAGGGGCGCCTTCCTTCGGTAATGGGCTTACTATGGATAACTTTAATCTTTACCTTGTTACCAATGATGCGCAGCTTATTGCTTTTGAATCCATATACAATTATAATTGCGGCTTAAGCGATAAAGTGCCGGTACGTATAAAAGTGGCTAATGGGGTTAGCAATACCATATATAATGTCGAGGCTTATTACCAGGTAGACGGAGGCCCCATTATTAAGGGGCTGATTGATTCGATACGGGGAAAAGATACCATAATATATACATTTGAAGAACCGGCTGATCTTTCGGAAAATAAAAAATATACTATATCATCCTGGGTGTACCTCGCTACAGATACTTATAGGTTAAACGACAGCTTGCTTTACTTTTCCATAAATAACCAACCCCTTATAAGCTCATTTCCCTATTTGCAGAATTTTGAAGATAACAATGGCTTTTTCTATACGGATGGCGCCAATAGCAGTTGGGAATATGGCACACCTGTATCGGCGGGCGTTGATCATGCCGCCAGTGGAACACGGATATGGAAAACCAATCTTAAAGGAAGATATAACGGCAGGGAAATATCTTACCTCTATTCTCCCTGCTTTGATATAGGCAACCTTGGTAAGCCGGTGCTGAGCTTTAATATGATCAGTGATATTGAAGAGCCGGAAGAAAATGTTTATGATGTTGCTTATGTAGAATACAGCAATGACGGCTATACATGGAAACGCCTGGGTGTGGCCGGGGAAGGAACCAACTGGTATGATAACGACACTGTTCAGGCCTGGACTCGAAAAGGTAAACTTTACTGGCGTGTGGCCACTATACCTTTGCCTAAGGAAGGAACTGTTATTTCATTCCGGTTCGTGTTACGTACCGACCAGGGTGCAGAGTATGAAGGCCTGGCTATAGATGATATTCATATTTATGACTTGTTGCAGCCGATATTTGACGGAGAAAGTTTTGCAAGTACGGCAGGGCACGTGGTTCATCCGGGTGATATGGCAACGTTTACGGAAAATGGCAAAATCGGGCTATCTGTTCAG
>CAZFKK010000584.1:0-1804 GCA_964519735.1 uncultured Taibaiella sp. | reverse complement strand
TCCCTCTACAGACCAGTAACGTTCTCCCGTATCATAATTAAACGTCAATATACGGCTGCCTTCCGGCAGCTCCGGCAGTGTTTTGGCCACTGCAGCCAGTGCGGCCCCGGTGGATACTCCGGCCAGGATGCCTTCCTCACGGGCAAGGCGCGCGGTCAACCGGAAGGACTCGTCTTTGCCTACCTGTATAATCCCGTCCAGGTTATCTTCCTCCAGTATCAATGGCTTAAACCCTGCCCCCAGCCCTTGTAAGGGATGTGGCCCCGGAGCCCCTCCACTTAACACCGGGGATAATTCGGGTTCTACTGCCAATACTTTAATTGCGGGAAACTTTTCTTTCAGCAAGGTAGCGATCGCGGTAATATGTCCGCCTGTACCTACACCTGTAATGATATAGTCCAACCCCTCCGGGAAGTCTTCCACGATCTCCTGAGCCGTGGTTTTCAAATGGGCGGTTACATTTGCCGGCCAGCAGCTCTTTCGATTTCTCAATAGCTCCTTTCATCCCCAGTTCCCTGGGTGTCAGTTCAAATGTAGCGCCATAAGCCTGCATAATTCTCCGCCGTTCTATACTCATAGATTCCGGCATGACGAGGATCAGCTTATAGCCTTTGATCGCAGCCACCAGGGCAAGGCCTATGCCGGTATTTCCTGAAGTAGGCTCTACCAGTACACTGTCTTTATTCAGGATACCGCTTCTTTCCGCCTGCTCTATCATCTCCAGAGCGATCCGGTCTTTAATGCTACCGCCGGGATTGCTCTTCTCCAGTTTGATCCATACCTCATGGGTCTTGCCAAAGAGTTTTTCCAGCTTTACTACCGGTGTGTTACCGATGATTCCCAAAACATTATTTGCTTTCATTTTTTTGATTTTTAAAGATGAATATTCAATTGATCCCGCAGGTGTGCTTGCACCTCCTGCCGTTATATAACAAAGTTTACAGGTTCCGGCAACGGATTACGGCCCCTTACCACCACCTCGCTTTTGTGGTACACCACAGAATAAGGTTCTATGCTCTGGGTCAGCCAGACATTACCTCCGATGACGCTGTCATGGCCCACAAGGGTATCGCCCCCTAATATCGTTGCATTAGAGTAAATAATGACCCGGTCTTCAATAGTAGGATGGCGTTTTTTCCTGGCCAGTTCTTTAGCCACATTCAAGGCGCCAATGGTGACCCCCTGGTAAATTTTTACATGGTCCCCGATCACCGTTGTTTCGCCGATGACAATCCCTGTGCCATGATCAATAAAAAAAGAAGCCCCTATCTCCGCATTGGGATGAATATCGATACCGGTTTTGCTGTGGGCATATTCTGTAAAGAGCCGTGGCAAGGCAGGCACCTTCTGTACATATAGCTGGTGGGCGAACCGGTAGATGGCCGTAGCATAAAATCCGGGATAGGCAGCAAATATTTCTTCCAGGGATTCCGCAGCAGGATCAAATTGCAGGATAGCCTCTGCATCTTTCAGCAGCAATAAATAGATACGGGGTATCTGTTCAAAGAAAGCCCTGGCCGCCTTGATCACCGCCTGTTCCTCATGCAGCACATCAAACAATACGGTAGATAACGTATTGCGCAGTCCCTTGAATTGAAATTCCAGTTCCTTCCTGGTGCCGGTCTTTTCCTTCCCGGAGAATAAAAAGGTGAACAGCGCATCAATAAATTCATAAGCGGTTTGCTTATCCGGAAATTGATGAGTGCTTCCAAGCTTCCTCTGGTATAATGTTTCTATAAATGCACTGTTCATAAAACTAATTTTTATACTTCAATAGTTCGGTAGTTTTTAAGCGGCCATAGAG
>CAZFKK010000583.1:0-1808 GCA_964519735.1 uncultured Taibaiella sp. | reverse complement strand
CGGATCCATTGCCAACTGTTAAAGCTGGCTCCGCAACAGTTCTGTAGAAGATGCCGGCATGAACAGTATGGTGACGCCTTACGCCGCGCCTGCCTTCGGCAACTACCAGCTCTATATGAACAACGGCCTGTGTAATTACACCACTCCGGGGTTCACCATTACAGACAGGGATTGTTATGACTGGTGCAGCTCTCCCCTTCTTCCTACTTTTAATTGTAATGATGATATCCCCGGACGTTATGACATTGCCTTGGTTTTTGATACACGGTCTATGGATGGCGCGGTCAGCTTAAGCACAGAACAGGGGCCTATCTTTCCCTCTATCATCCCCTTCACCTCCAGTCACCCGGGCTCTGTAAATCTGGAATTCAACAGTATGATTTTTCCGACGCCCGCCCTGATCGTTGTGGTGATGTTTATCGAGTATGAAGACGGCAGCTATTGCGCCAGTAAAATGACCCTTAGCTTGCCTGACTGTGACTTTGACCCACAAAGGGCAGAGGCGGAAAATGAAGTAACGGGCAATGGAGCTACGAAGCAGATATTAGGCGATGGGGTAGTTCGGAACGCTCTTTCTGTTTATCCTAACCCCAGCACCTACTCCGCCACCGTTCAATACGATTACGGAGCGGCAACCGGTCCCAAAAGCATGGAAGTTTATGATATCGCCGGAAGAAAAATCGGCAGTCATCAGCCCGGCACTTCGCGCGGCGAGTGGAGGATCGATACAAAAGAGTGGAAGTCAGGCATCTATTTAATCAGGATGCAGTCGGGATCACAAACCCTGCATACGTTTAAATTGGTAGTCAGCCATTAAACTACCGGCTCCCCAATAAACACCAAAAACAGCTACTTGTCCAGGTAGCTGTTTTTGCGTATCTTTATGCCAGTATAGGGGCTATTTCCTAAAGGCCTTCATTAATTTTCAGAGTATCCCGCACATACCTATTAATTTTTGAGCAAATGCTTCCTCCTATGAAATACTTATTATTCCTTATCATTTTCATGGCAAAAATTGTCTGTACCCACGCTCAACAACACCAATGGATAAAAGGTGGAGGCTCTCATTACATTGCACCCAGTGGGTATAACGGCAAAGAGCTGGTACGCGAGATGGTTACAGATGAAAGGGGAAATATCTATATCCTGGCTGAATTTATGGGAAATCAAAGTATCACTTTTGACACACTGACATTTGTTTTAAAAAGTAGCGCAAATGCCAATTACCGCGCAAAAACAGCATTGCTTAGCTATAATTGTGAAGGCAGAATACGCTGGGGGAAAATCATAGAAGCAGAGGGAAATGCGAGCTTTGCCGGTCTTACAATTGATGACGAAGGATGCATTTACATAGGCAGTTCGATGATAAGCTCTTCGGGATACCGGTATATAGGTGAAGACACTGTTCTTACCCCTAACCTGACCGATTGCTGGCTTATAAAATATGACAGTTTAGGAAAACTCTTATGGCTTAAAAGTATAGGTAAAGAGAGTGGACTCTCCGGGCAGGCTTTAGGTAATTGGGCGGGACAATTGATCATGCAGGATACCGTACTCCATTTTATCAAATCTGTACTGGCCTCCGGTGCTGAGATCGCCCCAGGTATCATCAGCAAAAGAGGTATTTATGATATTACCTTCGACCGCAAGGGTAACCTCCTGGATGCTCAAAGACTACCTCTTGCCGATACCATGCTTTACCTTAACATATTCAATCCAAGCAATATTCATGCCGGCAGCAATACCCTGCACATATCCGTAACCAGTGAAAGTGGCTGGGGAGGGGGTGTAGCTACCTTCGATAGCCT
>CAZFKK010000582.1:0-1820 GCA_964519735.1 uncultured Taibaiella sp. | reverse complement strand
ATCAGCGGGAGGGAGACACTTGTACCTATCAATATACATTGCACTACCCCGAAGGCGATAGTACAACAAACAAGGGCATGGATGGATACGTTTTTAATGGTTTGGACATCGGCCATTATACCTTGCATGTTCAAGCTGTTCAGGGTTGTGATACAATATTCCCGGTGCAATTGGAAAGTTATCCTGTTCCTACTTTGGAAACACAGCCCTTGGATACAATGATTGTGTATGGGAATGCGGTACAACTTCATGTTCGTGGTGCCTTACTGTATGCCTGGTCTCCCGGGGGGAGTTTAAATAATCCAGCGATTGCTGACCCGATAGCGCGACCCAAAGAAAGCACGTTATACCGGGTAACCGGCACTAATGATTATGGCTGTAAGGATACCGGCTATGTGATGGTAAGGTTGGATTACGGTCTGCCGGATATGTTGCCCAATGCGTTCTCGCCAAATGGGGATGGTTTGAATGATGTGTTCCAACTGGAGGGGATTACTTACCAGCAGTTGAATTTCTTTAAGGTGTTTAACAGGTTCGGTCAGTTGGTGTTTTATACTACAGAGATTAGTAAGGGTTGGGATGGGACTTACCTGGACCAGCCCTGTGAAGTGGGGACGTATTATTACCAGGTAAAGTTGGTGTATCCGGATGGGAAGCTGAAGCAGGTGAAGGGGGATGTGGTGTTGTTGAGGTAGGGTTCCTATTAAATAAAAACACCCTCTTATCCAATTAAGTATAAGAGGGTGTTTCCCTAATGATCTACCTTATTGCCTGTCTATTATTCAGAGAAATTATTGCACCGATAACTTACCATACCAAACTTGTCCGTTTAAGGTCAGTTGTACGGTATAAACATTATCACGCAAGCCATCTAATGCTATAGAGATATGTTGTACGCCAGACTGAGCGATAGACGTAGTTAAGGTATGTAAGATCCGGCCACTAATTTTATCTAGTACTAAGATTTGTGCCCTACCGGTAGCAGGGGCATTAAACACAAGGGTGGTGTTGCCGGTAGCCGGGTTAGGTACAAATTGTAAGTTGGGTAAGATAGCTGATCCGGTTGAAGTCCTTGCCTGAAGGCATACATAGTCCTCAGGACAAAATTTAGCCCAAGATGCTGTCCAGTCATTGCTTTGTACTGCACCCCGAATCGAAGTCGTGTCGAAAAACACATCACTAAAGACTCCGTTGAAGTCTGTGCCATTCAAATCGCTACCGGAATAAGTAAACGCTGGGCGTTCTTCACAATAATTGCCACATAGACTCTCGGAATAGCCAAAGTCATTTAAGGTCAAATTATTATTAGATTCTTTGCAGCTAGGGAATAGCAATGCCCCTGTTATCCAACCGGTCATATTGGGGCCACATCCACCGCTCCATGTACTGCTACCATATTGAGGGCTCAAATTATGCATCATGCTGTTGTAGGAGAAGTTCAACAAATCCGCGCTGGTTTGACCTACGGAGTTGGCATCAGCCAGGTAAAGTCCATATTCCAGATATCCTGCAACGGCGCTATTCCATATATTTCCAGCTCCGAATCGATCGAATAAAATTCCGTTTTGAATATCGGGATCCATAGAGAACTCACAATACCCTCTTGTCAGCAAAGTCATATTGCTGATGGCCGGGCTGGTTAATGGCATGTCATCATTATCATCCTCATTGTTTTCAATGACCATACCTTGGGAAAGATATCCCAAATTGGTGTGTGCATTAGCGCCCATACGCAAACCCAATAAATATTGCAACTTGCTGACATTTCCGTCGATAAAGCGGAAATGTACTTCCCGGTCGTCAAAGCTGATCAAATGATG
>CAZFKK010000581.1:864-1822 GCA_964519735.1 uncultured Taibaiella sp. | reverse complement strand
AACTGTAAGTCACCATCGGCAGTTAAGTTATATACCGCTGAACCGGGATTAAAATCAGCTGTTTTTGTAAATTCTCCAGTTGAATAAATGTTCCCGGAACTATCTACCTTAAATTCATGAGCCCTGTCATATCCTATTCCACCCATCCCCTTAGCCCAAACAAAATTAGCGTTCTGTGCTTTCAGGGTCATGCCGGAAAAAATGGCCAGAACAGTCCATATTAATCTCTTCCCCAATAGTTGCTTTTTAATCATAATCACTATATGCTATATCAATGGCGGAATTTAAATGAATCGAAAAGTTTTTTTATCCGCTGTAAAAACAATACGGGTTGCCTGTCGGTCACCCCAATTTACCTGATCAAAGGTACACAGCAAATATATTCCCTTTGTACATCCTGCCAAGAAATACTATTGATATTCCCTTCAATTGTCGAAAACTATATATTCACGCTCTTCGAAACTTATAAATTTCGTAAGCCTAATTATATTGCCTTGCCAATAGTTCACGCTCTATAGCTATATATTCCATTCAACGCTATTCCAAGTGACTTCGGCGATATAAGGATCAAAGGAACTGTACAGATATCGCCAAAGTTATCCTGTCACTGATTGCCGACACACAAATTTCCCTCATCTAAAGATATCTGTTAAAACCAGGCATCGGTGTCACCTATTCCTGTGTTGCACACACGCCCATATTCTGCAAGGCCACAAATCACATAAAAATATTTCCAAATCAATACCGTAATTTTGCGCCTGAATTTCAATAAAATACCGTTTTTGATTTTTATACATTAATATGGCTATTCTTGGACACAAAATTTTAGATTTAGAAACCCTGGAGCAAATTGTACTGCAAAATGAACAGATTGATCTCAGCCCCGAATCGTTGAAGGAAGTGGAGCAATGCTTCACTTTTCTTTCCAATTTCTCCGAGGATAAGCTCATATATGGCA
>CAZFKK010000581.1:0-854 GCA_964519735.1 uncultured Taibaiella sp. | reverse complement strand
AAAATATTTCCAAATCAATACCTTAATTTTGCATCCGCATATAAAAAACACTTTTCATTTATCCACACTGCTATCAATATGGCTATCCTCGGAAATAAAATTTTAGATTTAGAAACCTTCGAACAGGTTGTTTTGCAAAACAGGCCAATTGATCTTGATAGCAATGCACTATCCGAAGTGGATCAGTGCTTTGATTTCCTGACCCGGTTTTCGGCAGATAAATTAATATACGGGATAAACACCGGCTTCGGGCCTATGGCTCAATACCGGATAGAAGCCGATGCATGCCTGCGGTTACAACTCAACCTCATTCGCAGCCATGCCAGTGGTATGGGGCAATTGCTAACACCCCTGCAAACAAGAGCTACGCTATTGGCCAGGCTCAATACCATGATGCGTGCCTGCTCCGGTGTACATTCGGATCTGGTCGTTCTTATGAAAGAGCTGATCAACCACGAAGCATACCCCTGCATTTACCGGCACGGAGGCGTAGGAGCAAGTGGCGACCTGGTGCAACTGGCTCACCTCGCGTTAGGACTTATAGGCGAAGGTTCTTTCTGGTTTAAAGGGGAGATAAAAGACGCTGCTGAAGTATTCCGAAAGCTTAACCTTACTCCTCTAAAAATACATATCAGGGAAGGCCTGGCCTTACTGAACGGCACTTCGTCAATGACGGGGATAGGGGCTATCAACGTGATACATGCCCGCAGGCTGCTTACCGGACAAATTCTTTTTTCATTAATGGTCAACGAGATCATGGAGGCTTATGATGATCATTTCTCTGAAGAACTGAATGGCGTTAAGCTGCATAAAGGCCAGCAACAAGTAGCAAGGGCTATGCGGGCTATTTCGCA
>CAZFKK010000580.1:1251-1831 GCA_964519735.1 uncultured Taibaiella sp. | reverse complement strand
ATCGCCATAAAAATCCCTAAAAGCAAATATGAAAAAACAGTAGCCTTTTATCGGGACATCCTAAAGTGGGCAGTGGAAGAAAAGCCCATAACAAATCCAACCGTATCCAGGACACATGAAGTTAAATTCGGCAACAATATCCTATGGTTAGACTGTGTGGACAACTACACGCATTCGGAAACCTGGCTGCAGCTTACCGTGCCTGATATACAGGAAGCGACGGACTATCTGAAAGCCCATGGTGTAGACACTTGTGACGAGTTGGAAGAGCTTCCGGAAAATATGCATTGGATACAAGACCCTTCGGGAACAGTCTTTAACGTGCAAGAGCGAAAAGCAAGGTAAACCTAATGACGAAAAAATCTTATTCAGACAAGGCATTGCCTCTGAACATTTATCGCTCATGGAATACGAGTATAACAAATCAAATTACCTATGAAATTAAATCTGGATACTATAATCCTCTATGTTCAGGATGTAGATCAACTAACTGTATTTTATAAGGACATCCTGGGTCTTGAAATCATGGAACAACTTCCCTCGGAATGGGTACTCTTAAAAGCAGGGAATGGCCATATCG
>CAZFKK010000580.1:0-1241 GCA_964519735.1 uncultured Taibaiella sp. | reverse complement strand
GTTTGACAATAATACAAAAATTGTTTTCGAAGTCGAAGAAGAGATTAAAGATTTAAGAGCACAATTGCTGGAGCAAAGCGTAGCCATGGGTAGGATAAAAACATTTGATAACTACGACTACTGGCTTTGCGACGGCAAAGATCCTGAAGGAAACGTTTTTCAACTGAAGCAAAAGAAAGAAATTCCCCGGCAATAAACGATGATCCATCTGCAGAAATATGATAATAATTAATAACTTAAAAATTAAATAATAATATACATGATGGAAGACAAAAATAAATCTATGGAAAAGCTACATTTTTCTGTCCGTATTCATGCTCCGAAAGAAAAGGTCTGGGACACGATGCTCGGGGAAGAATCCTACCGGGAATGGGCCAATGTATTTCATGAAGGGTCCTATTACCAGGGAAGCTGGGAAGAAGGTAGCAAAATATTATTTTTAGGCCCGGAAGGCTCAGGCATGGTGTCAAAAGTGGTGCAAAACAAGCCTTATGCATTTGTCTCCCTGGAGCATCTGGGTTTTGTAAAAGACGGTGTGGAGGATATAGACAGTGAAGAAATAAAGGCTATGGCAGGTGCACATGAAGACTACACGTTCCAGGAAACAGATGGAATAACAGAAGTAGGGGTAGATTTGGACATCAGCAATGAATACAAGGCTATGTTTGAAGATATGTGGCCGAAAGCTTTATTAAAGCTGAAAGAAATAGCTGAAAGAAATAGCCGGTAACGGCAGAAGCTGTCAATCCAATTTTACCCATATTTGGCTGGACTTTTTCGATTGTTTTAATTCTACCTTTATATTTTTTACTCCTCTTTAATCAATTCATTCAAATCCCACGTAATAACACTTGTCTCTTTTGTGTCGTACAAAATATTGCCTACCAAAAACGCAGAGGAACGGGCTTCTATTTGAGCGATTCCTTTTCCTTCTTTATCCAGAACCAGGGTTTTATCCCCTTTTTCAACCAATTGATAATCTTTGGTACGCAAATAAGCAATACTTAGTTCTTTACGATCAAAGGTGTCGGTTACTTTTAACTGGTGGTCTATAGCCAATACTTTGGCTTGGTTAGTGTAAACAAATAGCTTGGCCGTATCCAATTCCTCCAGGCTTACTAATTTCCCCTGTTGGTTTTCAATACGCACTTGATCACCTACGAAATAGTGGAGTGCGCCGAAATGCTCCGTGGGAAACATTTGTTCGGCAGTTTGCCTCCCGGTCTCCAGGGCATATTTAG
>CAZFKK010000579.1:0-1832 GCA_964519735.1 uncultured Taibaiella sp. | reverse complement strand
AAGGACAACAAGACTACCACAAAAGCACCATCTCCAGGATGGTGCTTTTGTGTGGCATGGAGTCTTTATAAGATCTTAGGAAATTCTCACGGTCATGTTAGCCGTTCACAATAGGTCGTAGGACATCCTACGACCCGGCGGGTTCTTTATTCGATAATATAGCCCGATTCATTTTAGGTCGGGGACCTGCGACCAGGTGGATCCTATTATTTTCGTACATTTGATATTCAGCAAACCTAATATCATGGCCCTTCCCAGGAGAAAAGACGATGCTCTTTTAAAAAGTGCATTTGAAGAAGCATTTCCAGATCTGCTCCGGTTTTATTTTAAGGATGCGGATACCTTGTTCGATATGGAAAAGGGGTTCCAATTTCTCGACAAAGAAATGCGCGAACTTTTTCCTGAACGAACGAACTCCGGCGGGACCCGTGAGGTGGACATGCTGGTAAAAACTTTTCTCAAAGATGGAAAGGAAGAATGGATTATGTTGCACTTGGAAATACAAGGCAATGATAGTCAAGATTTTTCCCATAGGATGTTTCAATATTTTTACAGGATCTATGACCGCTACCGGGTTAATATTGCGGCATTGGCAGTCTTTACCGGGAGTAAGGAGCAGTATCGTCCCGATCATTTTCATAAGGCGTTCCAGGATACCGAGATCCTGTACAAATATAAAGTGTATCATGTGTTGGACCATACCGAACAGCAACTTCTTGAACTGGATAATTACTTTGCGCTCATCGTTCTGGCGGCACAAAAAGCTTTATTACAGGGCAAAATACCGGAACAAGAGCTGGCAGCCGAGAGGCTGTCTGTAGCCCGTGCCATGATAGAAAGCAAGAAATATACCCATGAGCAAATATCGAAATTCCTTTATTTTCTCAAAAACTTTCTCTATATAAGTGATCCCGAAATAAATCGTACCTTTGATCAACAAATTAATAAACTAACCGGAAAGGAGGATATTATGGGCATCATCGAAACCATAAAAATGATTACCAAGGAAGAAGGCATACAGGAAGGCATGCAAAAAGGCATGCAAAAAGGCATGGAATTAAAGAGCCGTGCTTTTGTCATTAATTTAATTACCCAACTTCAATTATCAGATGAAGCGGCAGCAGGTGTGGCAGAAGTACCTTTAGAATATGTGCAACAGATCCGGAAAGAATTGCAGGATCAATTATAATTCCCTTATTAAAAGGACAACAAGACTACCACAAAAGCACCATCTCCAGGATGGTGCTTTTGTGTGGAATTAGGTTGTTTTATAAGCATCTACGACCAGTAGGATATTGAATTTTTTTTCATAATCGCAACAAAATGTTTATTTATCTTCTTTACTTGAAGATTGCTCTTTCTCCACTGACAAGGTTGTGGTTAAGTGTTTCATCATTTCATCTAAGAGCCCCAATGCTCCACAGACCTGCAATAGAGTTGAAACCATGTAGTCATTTTTGCCGTTTTCCAGTTCACTTATTTTTGGCCTGCCCACTTTACTTTCCTTAGCTAAATCCTTTTGAGACCATCCCTTCTTTTTCCGTTTTTCTTTGATAATCTTTCCAATACCTTGATAAATATCTTTATAAATTTCAACGGGTTTCATAAATGATTAAATTAATTTTGTCTCAATATTGAGACAAATGAAAAGTTTTTCTTACTTTTGACTTTATTACGTTAACGATAAAATTTTATAGGGCACTTGCCTTATATCATTACGATGTCTCTCATGGTAGAAATCTGCTAAATTCCCACATGAGTAGTACACGAGTTCGCCATAACTATTGATTTAGTATTACCTTTGTCAGGTTATACTAAAATCAGTAGGGCGA
>CAZFKK010000578.1:1273-1840 GCA_964519735.1 uncultured Taibaiella sp. | reverse complement strand
GGCAAGGCCTTTGGAAGAAACTCCTCAGCCATCCGCGGGCTATCCTCATTGTTATCGGCCTGACCATGGGAGGTACACTGGCTTTCTACACCTATATTACTTATATGCAAAAGTACCTGGCCAATACCATTGGCAGGTCTAAAGCTGAAGCTACGATGATCACGTTTGGTGCCCTGCTGGTATTTACGGTGATACAACCGCTTTTCGGGCGACTCTCGGATCGTATCGGCCGGCGACCGTTATTGATTGGCTTTGGTGTGCTGGGAGTATGCGGCACCCTACCGCTCATCTCCGCGATCAACCATGCCACGTCAAATTGGGAGCTATTTGGATTATTAATCGTAGGCCTGGTTATCCTCAGCGGATATACGAGCATCAGCGCTGCGGTCAAAGCCGAGCTTTTCCCTGCTGAGATCCGGGCGATTGGTGTCGGCGTGCCGCATGCAATTACCGTTGCCGTATTCGGTGGGTCGGCAGAGTACGTTGCCCTGTGGTTGAAAAACGCGGGCTATGAGAAGTGGTTTTTTGGGTATATTACTTTAGGCATTTTTGTCTCGCTCCTCCTGT
>CAZFKK010000578.1:0-1263 GCA_964519735.1 uncultured Taibaiella sp. | reverse complement strand
TCCTGTTTATCACGATGAAAGATACCCGCACCCATAATAAGATAGATGGTGAGCCTCATGGGTAACTTGGGGGTGGACCTCCTTAGTTGTTAATGTACCGTAGGGCGATATATTGAATGAGATTATGTATATATTCGCAGCATAAATGAACGGATTTTTGCATGCCTCTATTGTTGAAGGGACAGCCGTTCATGTGTACGCAACCAATAAACGATTTATGGATCAGGATAATCATTACATCATTGAAGGTGGGGCAGCAGGCAAGAAGCGTCTGAATGTGCTTGCCGGAGTTCTGGAAGCGTATACGAGGCAGTTATTGCTGTCGGAAGGGACTATAGCAGGCAAATCATTTCTGGATGCCGGGAGCGGCGGGGGACATGTAGCAACAATGGCTGCAGGTCTCGTAGGGCCGGAAGGAAAGGTTACCGCTGTGGATTTTGATGAGGAGATCATCGATCTGGCCCGTCAGGATGCGGCGGCTATGCAGCTTGCCAATATCAGCTACAGGAGGCTTAATGCGTATGACCTGGACTACACGGGGGCCTTTGACATTGCTTATGCCCGCTTTTTGCTGTCACACCTGCAAGACCCGGCCCTGGTTTTAGCTAAATTAAGGGACAGCCTGAAGCCCGATGGCCGGCTGATCATAGAAGATATTGATTTCAGCGGGCATTTTTGTTATCCGGCTCATCAAGCCTTTGACGACTACCTGCATTATTTTGTGACTGCAGCCCGCAATAACGGCCATAATGCTCATATCGGCTTGTCGTTGTTCGAGCTGTTTACCGAAGCAGGTATCCGGGATATCGGGTTTGATGTGATCCAACCTTATTTTAGCAAAGGACAAGGTAAATGGATGGCCTATTATACGATGGACAGGATCAAGACTACAGTAGCGAAGCAAGCCCTGGCTGCGGAAAAGGAAATAGAAAATACCCTCGAAGCCTTGAAAACCTTTACGCAAAATGAAACTACGATTATAAGCCTGCCGCGTATCTTCAGGGTATGGGGCCGAAGACCATAGTGTATAAACGGGGGGGGTAAAATTTATTCTTGAAATCCCTTTTTTTACAAATGAGCTACCAGGTCTCCAATTTATTTAACGACAACTACCAATCCTTCCGTACGAAAAATTATTGGAATACGTATTACGCATTGAAGGATTGGCAGGGCAATTATCGGAATGTTGCTTTGAAAGTGAGCATCGGTTTTCATGCAAGAAAGGATATTCTTTGTGTCAGGAACCTGTATAAAGTTGTTGTT
>CAZFKK010000577.1:0-1844 GCA_964519735.1 uncultured Taibaiella sp. | reverse complement strand
AAATTAGTACTGATGCGTTAAGTTTAAAAATTAAATAAGTTCTGTTGTTCTTTGACATTTTGATTGCTTTGATCCTCTGTTAGGAGGTGTTTTATTGGTGTTTTATCAAAAGCAGAAATACCTAATATTTGCATGATTTCATAAATGGAGAGCTTGCTTTTCAGGATATGTTTGACACATGCTATAATCAGATAAGTACTGATGGCGACCCATACGTGGATATTGACAGCATTTTCGGATTGCCCCCAAAGCGATTTGATATTTAGGTTCTGTTTTATCCATTTGAAAAAAGTTTCTATCTGCCATCTGTGACGATACAGCCTTGTTATTTCCAGTGCGGATACTTCGAAGTGGTTAGTCAGGAACGCAAATTCAGTGTCCTTTTCCTCATCATAGTATTCCACCAGTCTGAGCTGTTGAGGGTAAATCTTGCTGGACTTATAACCGCTCAGAACGATGGTTCTGTCTCCCCTGAGACCTGCCCGGTCGTCAATATTGAAATTGCTTTCAACGACCGTGTAATCCATCGAGGTCTTTGCCCTTGTGATAAAAGAAGCACCGCAATTGTGGATATTGTACAACGCCTTAAAATCAACGTATGCTTTGTCCATGACATATATTGCTCCTGAAGTGGGTACCAGTTCGTCAAGCGCGTTGCTGTCATGATATTTGCCATCGGTGATCAGGAGAAAGGCGGGTATGCTTCCCCGAAGATCCAATAGCGTATGGATCTTGATGGCCCCTCGCGAGTATTTCCCCGGTGCCCAGCTAAACAGCTTGAGACTCAGGGAAACCGTTGTGGAATCCAGAGCGAACACTTCATTTTGAATATCCACACCAGCAATAGCCTCATTGGCATACATCGGTCTCACCTTGTCAATCAAGTATCTGCCGAAGTCAGCGAATATCCGACAATCCCGTCCTTCATTTGCACGGGAAAGCGTGGATTGGTTCACATACTTCCTGATCCCCAGATGATACAATTTGCTCCTATGCGCTTTCAGGCAAACACAAATATCCCGAAGTGAATTACGAGAAGTCAGCTGACCGAAGAACAATTGAACGAATTGGTTCCAACAGTTAAAATCTCTGGTCCTGAAATCGCCATTATACCGTGAAACGCATTTCTCAAACTCATACTTTTCAATGAACTGCAAAAGCTGAGCAAAAACATACTTTCCTGAATTCATGGGTGCATTTTATACGCCCAAAGCTAAATGGTCAAATCAAATCAAAAAATCAAAGAACTTCTATAACTAATTTATTTACAAAAACTTACCAAAATATTTTGAAACTTAACGCATCACCAGTAATTTAAAATTAGGAATAAACTGCAATGAATAAACCGGTGGGTTACACTCATTGCGGGCAACAACATTCAGCCCCCCATGTCCCAATATAGTAGATAATATATTATGTCTCGAGTGAGCCTTAGTTTACAGACTATCAGTATCTTATTACTTTTAATGCTGACTTTAGAGGTACTTCTACCTGCAGATCAGCTTATGCTTTACATCCACACCATCTCCTTGGAAATGTATTACATAGATACCCCGAGCCAGGTTGGCGACATCTATACCTTTCGGCCCATTCGCTGCTCCCCGAGAGATATTCAGTAGCCTGGTCTGTCTTCCGTATACATCCGTAAGTGTTACCGACAGATCAGCCGATGCTCCCGAAATGTACAGGATTTGTCGCACGGGGTTAGGATAAACATGAATATCTGCAACTGCGGCTTCTGACACACCGAGTCCTCCTGTGATTTTTACCAACAGCGAATCCGATCGCGTTCCGTCAGATACAGAGACTGCTTTTACCCATACCGTTCCATCAGAAAGTGCTTT
>CAZFKK010000576.1:0-1858 GCA_964519735.1 uncultured Taibaiella sp. | reverse complement strand
TATTCATGTTCCCCAGCGGCACCATAGGACAGACATCCGTAGCCCCTAAACGCGGATGCACCCCCAGTTGCCGCCGCATATCAATCATTTCCGCAGCCACTTTGATCGCCCTGAAAGCCGCTTCGGCAACCGCCTCAGGATGCCCGGCAAAGGTCATCACCGTCCGGTTAGCGCTGGGACTGGCATCGATATGCAGCAACTGTTGCCCGGGAACACGCCTGATCGCCGCTGCAATAGACTGTATGATTTTTTCGTCGCGCCCTTCACTGAAATTAGGGACACATTCCATAATGTCCTGGCTACTATTCATGGGCTAAAGATAAATAGTTTCTTAAATTTTTGTCCCCGAATTTACTTATAAATCAGCATCTTTGCCCGGTAAAATCAGAAGATATGAACTGGATCATTTTAATCATTGCCGGATTATTCGAAGTGGCCTTTGCTTCCTGCTTAGGCAAGGCGAAAGAGGCTACAGGAAGTGAAGCCTATTGGTGGTATGCAGGATTTCTTGTCTCCTTAAGCATCAGCATGCTCCTGTTGATCAAGGCCACCCAAACGCTACCGATCGGCACCGCTTATGCCGTCTGGACGGGCATCGGAGCCGTGGGTACCGTGTTGATGGGGATCTTCGTCTTTAAGGATCCCGCCAGCTTTTGGCGTATCTTTTTCATCATTACCCTTATCGGTTCCATTATCGGGCTGAAATCCGTGGCTCATTAACCGATCAACAGGGGTCATGTTACTGATGCCTTCTTTATTCCCAAAGCAAGCTGTCCCTATCGATGTTCAGGCCCCTTGCCTGTCGCGGCGCGGGCATTAACCGGGATTCGTTGTCCATGGGCAGGGAATAAGGCCGCGCAGGATTGATGTCCTTGGGGAGGATGATATGGTTGGCGTCTCCTTTCCCGCACTGTCCTAGCCCCGCCTTTCTTCCGAGGGACCTATATCCCAGTAATGCTTATAGGCCTTGGTGAAATTGGGAGGCTGGGCATACCCCAGCGCTTCGGATATTTCAGCGATGCTTAGCGCCGTATCCAGGAGCATTCTTTTGGCCTGGAACATTCTTTCATGCTGGACATAGCTAAAAGGAGCCATCCGCAAGCCGGCTTTCACATACCGGTGCAGGGTAATACCGGATACCAATAATTCCCTGCAGAGGGTATCGCTGCCCAGATCTCCTCCCAGGTTGTTGGCTACATAGGCCTTATACGCATCCAACACTTCTGCCTTGTGGTCCTTTTCCTCCGTCCCCTCTTTAAGCCGGGGTATCTGCCGGTTGAATTCCCTTAAGAAGCGGACCACCTCATGGGTCACGAAGACGATAAATTCCTCCCGATCCTCTATTTTACATCCGGTAATCTGCCTGATGACATCCTGCACTATAGGCTGCATGGTGCATGCCTTAAATTGTTTGCCATTGTTGGCAGGGTCATTCAGGTAGGCGCTCAAATCGTCTTTGCAATAGGGATTGAAATCAATATGGTAGAGCCATTCCTCACTCAGGTCCAGGTGGATACACACATAGACCCCCGGTTTAAAATAACAGGGATGCATCATACCCACCGGTACGCAGAACAAATGATAGGTACCTTCTTCCAGGTCTACCGTGCCAAATCCGACCAACGTACAACGCACGCTCCCTTTCCGGTTGTAGTTAATCGTGATGCATAACTCGGAGGTCGAAGCCGTTAAGCAGATGTCCTCCCGTGTTTTTATACAGTGTTCCCAAAGTTTGAAAAACCTCTCCTCTATCTTTTGGGTCAGCACTTCCCCTTCATCAAATTTAAGGTACCTGGGTTCGGACTGTTTGATCGCATGGGGTAATAAATGACCAGGCACTTCAAAGGTTGCTTTTACG
>CAZFKK010000575.1:0-1859 GCA_964519735.1 uncultured Taibaiella sp. | reverse complement strand
TTCGTTATATCAACTTTCCCAAATTCACTTTACCTTCCCTGGTCTTAAATACAGCGTCACTCCAGATGCCCATTTACGTATTTGCTACTTTCTTCTCCAGTGCAGTGGTGGGTTTTTATGCTTTATCCCAGCGGGTGCTGAATGTCCCTATGAATGTCATTGGCGCATCCATCGGCCAGGTTTATTTTCAGAAAGCCGCGGAGTACAAAGGCAACGCCGAACAACTCAGGACTTTAACCTGGAAGCTCTACAAACAGTTGTTATGGCTGGGCATTTTCCCGATCGCCATCATCTTAATCTGGGGAAAAGAGCTTTTCGGATTTGTGTTCGGTCCCGAATGGGGCATTGCAGGCACCTATGCGCAACTGTTAAGTATATGGATCCTGTTTGTATTTATATCCTCTCCATTATCCAACCTTTTCTTCGTACAGGAAAAACAAAAGCACGGATTGATCCTGCAAACCATTATTTTTGTATCCCGGGGAGCCGTACTTCTGGCCTGTGTCCTGCTTCATTACGATGCTATGCGGACCGTACTGCTGTTTGGCATTATAGGGGCGATCCTGTTTTTCCTCTTTATTTTTTATTTATTGTCCTCTGTAGGGATCGGGAAATTATCTATCCTCGCTTACACCTTTATGGTCATTGGTGCAGGAATTATCCCGTTATACTTAATTGACAAAGTGTTCTCATGAAAGTCAGTGTACTACTTAATTATAATTATGGCTATTCCTGGTACAGGGATAAAAATATCTCAGTGAAAGGCTTCGTATATAATGATCAACAGGAAGTGCTGCAAAATGAAGCGCTCGTTGCTTATTTCGACCATATCTATACGGAAGCTGATTTCCGGGAAAGACTGCAACAAGCCAATGGCTTGTTTGCTGTAGTGATAGAAAGGCCGGATCTCCTTCTGTTTGCAGTGGACCGCACCCGGACCTTTCCTTTATTTTACTCGGTCCTGGAAGATAGCCTGATCCTGAGTGATGCAGCAGAAAAGGCAGCAGGCAGTACCCCAACAATATCGGTACAAGCTAAGGAAGAATTCCTGTTTACCGGTTTTGTAACCGGCTCCCGCACTTTACTAAGAAGCGTGCAGCAAGTCGAGGCAGGTGCTTATCGTTGCTATGACGGTACGATGCAAATGGCCTTTTATCATCTATATGTGATGGATCAGACAATCACAAAGCCATTTGATGCCTTAGCTCAACAATTCGTTGATTTATTGAACGCTACCGGGAAGAGGCTGATCAACGCATTAAAAGGAAGGACTGCAGTCCTTCCTTTAAGTGGAGGCTATGATTCCAGGTTGATCGCTGTGTTGCTGCAGCAAAATAACTATGACAAGATCATTTGTTATACCTATGGTATTCCTTCCAGCCCCGAAGTAAAAACCTCCCGGAAAGTAGCCCGTCAATTGAACCTTCCCTGGCATTTTATCCCTTATACCCCCGAAACCGTAGGTAACTTTCCGGATACCCCACAGTTCCAGGATTATTTCCTCTTTGCATCCAATTATACCTCCAGCTTTTTTACGCAGGACTACTTTGCCGTAAAATTCCTGACCGAAAAGAAATACATTCCGGAAGACGCAGTTTTCATTCCCGGCCATGCCGGAGATTTCGTTGGCGGTAGTCATTTAGTCGAAGGCATTCAGCAGGACAATGTAGCCACACTTATCGTGAGGAAACACTACCTGCTCAAAAAAGGGGATCAAGCAGCTTTTACGGAGACCATCACCACTCCTGACCGGAAAGCAGTACCTTATGAAATTTTCGAAAACTGGAATCTGAAGGAAAGGCAATCCAAGTTTATCGTTAATTCAGTCAGGACTTATGAATTCTGGGGTTACGAACACT
>CAZFKK010000574.1:0-1861 GCA_964519735.1 uncultured Taibaiella sp. | reverse complement strand
CTACCCTATTCTTTTCCCGCAGACAACAAATTCATCAGCAACCGGATAGCCCCTGCATTTCCGGCAGGCAATTGTCGGAAAAAGACCAGGGAGGTATAGATGAATTGTCCTTTTCCATAAGGAGTATAAAGGATAGCGCTTTTCAATTCCGGCTCACCGGTATCCTGCATACCCAGTAGAGTTTGATACCGTTCATCCCAGGTAGCCGGGTAATAGATACCCCGCTCCTGCGTCCAGCCTTCAAAATCCTTGGTGGTAATCTTATTGGGAAATTGCAAAAGGGGCGCATCCGGCTGTAAAAAACGTACCGGAGCATCTTCTTCTGTCACCCGGTTCCGGGAAAGGGTAAGAGGATAAGGGCCCAACTGATCGGTTACCAGATTCTGGTTGGTATTGTACTGCACCAGCAGGGTACCTCCCTCTTTTACATACTGCAGGAGGACCGGCATCCACAATTTCATCTGCTTTTCCGTATTAAATGCCCGGATACCCACAACAACAGCCTCATACCGGGAAAGATACGCCACACTGTTCCTGGCATTATCCGGGACGCGCTCTACGGTCAGTCCGCATAGATTCAGAATGCCATCTACCAGGTCCCCGGCACCCTCTATATACCCCACTCTTTTTACTGCAGTCTTCCAGGTCTGCGGCAATACTTTCATGGAAGCCTGTGTAAAATATTGCAGATCCGGGAGATGCGGATACTGGATCAGGTGCTGTGCCCTGTTATAGTCTTTGCCCCCTGACTGCAAGGAAAAAGTAAGGTATTCATCCGGAGCATCGGAAAGCTTACCTGTGGGCACAGCAACCGAAAGGACAGTATCCCTACCTTTAGTTACGGGAGGCAGTTTTAGCGAAGCCAGGACTGAGGTTCCTGACCGGACCACAAGTTCCCCGTCCCGAATATCCTCAAAAGCTTTCAGTCGCAGGTTTACGTTTTGGGTCTTACCCGGTTCAAAAACAAATAAAGAATGAAACGGGCTTAAAGAGGCAGCAGGAACGACCCGTAAGCGTTGTACCACATCTCCTTTTACCGGATCAAGCTTTTTATAAGACAAAGGTGCGAATGCAGAAAAATTGATACCCTTATAGGCGAAAGTAAGGTGTGCCCCCAGCCTGGGTTCCGCCTCGGGTATGCCTGCGAAAGCCGCATCATATTGGTACGCACCCGTAGTAGCGGCATATTGCATCCAATAGGGCTCGGTAAGAGGTTCTTCAGCGCTTAATTTCAGGTCAAAATGGAATTTATACAGGGAGTCTGCCATTAAACCAACGGCCGGCAAGCCCCCTTGCGCTACCCCTGTCGTAAAACCTGCTTCCACCAGGGTAAGGGGATAGGCTCCTCTTTGGATCACATTTACCGTGACCGGCAATACACTACCCGGCGTGGCTTCCGGTTCCTTGGCCAGGGCTTCTATCATAATTCCGGCGCAGGACAGCAATAATTCATCTATTTCCTTCAATTTCTGTGTCCGCCAGAATGGATCACGGACAGTTTGGATCTGCTGTTTGATTGCCAGTAAAGCAGGAAGGCTTTGCGAAGGATCAGTAAAATCAAATGCAGTGATCACCTGCCGGATAGCCGTACCCATCGAGCTGATCTTGTGGAACGATGATCGACAGGGGTTGACCAGACCCCTCATCATTCACGCCAATAGTCGCACCATAAAGCACAGTCGCCCATTTCGGCTGGGTTGTATTTCCGGCATATCCATTAAGGTAGACCGCTCCGCTGATAGTGTCTCCCGTTTTCCAGGTCGTGTATGGAATATTGATGACCAATCCACCAGAAATCGCCGTTCCATTCACGATGGTTGAATTGTCGCTGAGATAAGGAGCCAACAAAGTCCGATCCTGA
>CAZFKK010000573.1:0-1869 GCA_964519735.1 uncultured Taibaiella sp. | reverse complement strand
CTGGTTTAAGTCCCCGGTTTCAAACCCTTTCCTGAACCAGTACATTCTTTGCTGAGAGCTACCGTGCGTAAAGGCATCCGGTACAATATAGCCCTGTGCTTCTTTTTGCAGTTTATCATCCCCAATGGCATTAGCCGCATTCAGGGCTGATTCCAGGTCTCCCGGTTCCAGGATATTACGCATTTTTTGGGCATGATAGGCCCATACCCCCGCCAGGAAGTCGGCTTGCAGCTCCAGCTTAACGGATAGTTTGTTATACTCTGATTCACTGATCCGGTTGCGTTGGCTTTGTACCTGGCCAGAAATGCCCATCAGGTTCTGAATATGATGGCCTACTTCATGGGCTACCACATAGGCAATAGCAAACTCGCCCGGTGCCCGGAATTTATGTTTTAATTCATCGCAGAAGGAAAGATCAATATAAACCTTCTGATCTGCCGGGCAATAGAAAGGGCCCATGGCTGCAGTAGCTCCGCCGCATCCGCTTCGGTCCACTCCGTCAAACAGGACGAGCTTAGGCGCCTGGTAAGTACTGCCGGATTGTTGAAAAAGTTGTTCCCAGACCTCTTCCGTACTACCTAACACAGCGCTGACAAAATCGGCGGTATTATCATCTGCACGAGGGCCGGGTGGCCGGGTGCCGGTCTGCTCCATCTGATCGCCCTGGACCAGTTGCAGTAACCCGGATAAGTCTTTGCCGGTCAGCAGGCCGATGACGAGAATGATCAGTGCGCCCAGGCCACCGCCAACAGCTACCTTACCTCCGCCTGACAAGCCACGGCGGTCTTCCACATTTCCGCTCCTGCGTAAATCTTTCCAACGCATAAAGGTTTTTAATTTAAATGGTTAAGTAATCTTTTGCTCAGGGAGACAAAAAAACAACATCCCACAAAAATACAATCCTATTTCATCAGTTTATCATATTCTTTTTGTGAAATGATCCGGTAGCCTTCCGGTATGCTGAAAATAGAATTATCAATAGGTTGTGCCACCAGGTCTTTGAGTTCGAAATGGGTGACATACCCGTTGCTTAACGGAATATCAAACAGGGCCGGGATACCTTTAAGTTCCGGCATAAATTCAAATATTTCCGGATGTTCCAGGGTATAGCCGGGCAGGTAAAAAAAGTAAAGGTTTTTGCCTTTTTTATAGGTAAGCGTAGCATCTTCCGCTTTAAGGTTGCGGATGAGCCTGGTGTTGTTTCCCGGCTGTAGAGTAGCGCCATAATGCAAGGCATTTTTTTTGACCATGTCCCTGATATTTAGTTCTACGGCATAATTGATGGCATTAATTTGTCGAAGTATAATATGTTTGCCGGTGGCATAATTGATAATACTGGTATTACTGAACCCGTCTTCCAAAACCAGGCGCTGATGCACCGAATGGTTTTTGATCTGCAGGGTAAACGTACCTTTCTGTGTGGCCGGGTAGGCCGGATCTTCCGGTATTGCGCCCGGGTTTAAAATGGATACCTGGTAGCTGATGATCCCTTCTGTAAATGTCGTTTGTGCAGCGACAGATAAAGAAAGGGCACATAAACAGAACAGGATCAATAGTCTGATAGGCATAGCAAGGAATGGATGAAGCCCCTAAAGTACAAAATTACATCAGGAAATTCTACTATTGTGAAAAGTATTGCAGGATGCTGCTCCCGTAAGTGCCATCTGTAATCTTTTGCTACAGGGAGGTGTGGATCACAGAACAGAGGGTTTACCCTCTACCGTTTGGAGGGTAAACATCATACCTGAAATTTGTGGTAATTGCTCTAATCCGGGATATAAGAAATGAGGAACTTTGTTTCTTTTTATAATATTACAATAGTTCGGTAGTTTTTTGATTTGATGAAACCAAAAAATGTGGATAAAAATA
>CAZFKK010000572.1:0-1874 GCA_964519735.1 uncultured Taibaiella sp. | reverse complement strand
AGTAGCGATATATTCGTAAATGCAGCCGGCAAGGTATGTATCACGGGCCAGTTCAATTTTAATATATCCGATATTGACCCTGGACCTGATACGGTTACTATTGCTAGCTCTAGTGGTAGCAGTGATATATTTTTAGCTCATTATGACAGTAGCGGTAACTACTTATGGGCAATAGGAATAGGAGGACGTAACAACGAAAAGAGTTTTGCGGTAGCTATGGATGCCGGTAGCAATGTATATATTACAGGGACATTTACAGATACAGTAGATTTTGATCCGGGTATAGATTCTGCCCTGTTGATTACTGACAGTAGCGCTTCAGATCTGTTCCTGGCCAAGTATGACAGTACAGGACACTATCTTTGGGCAAAACATATTAAATCCAAAGCCAAACAAGTTAATTTCAACGCCAAGGGAATGGCCATTGATCCGGAAGGTTATGTATATATTGGCGGATTATTATCCGGAGGTGCTGCGGACTTTGACCCGGGTCCGGAAACAAGGATTGTAGAACCTGGCAAGGGAACTTTATTTATAGCTGAATATTCCCCGGATGGAAATCTTGTGTGGGTCGAAAATATAGGAGGGGCTTCGGGTATAGGTAGGGGATATGATCTGTTCCTGGACAGGAACAAAGATATATATGTAGCAGGCTCTTTTACCGATACCCTTGTTTTACCAGCAACAGGAGGGAACGCCTATTCCTTCACATCGGTTAAAGAGGATGTCCTCTTATTTAAAATGATTTGCGACACCTCAAACGCCGATCTGACAGTGTCCTTATGTGGTGAAAAACACTACGAATTTAATGATACCGTTTATACTGAAAGTGGGACCTACAGGCAGGTACTTAAGAATTATTCCGGTTGCGACAGTATTGTCACCCTTGATTTAACATTGATACCTATTGAACAGCCGGTGATCGCATCAGAAAATTTTGTGCTTCGTGTAACCAGTACTTATGCCACTTACCAATGGATAAAAAACGGAACGCCGGTACCGGAAGCAACAGGAAACACTTATGAAATTACTGAAAACGGTAGTTACCAGGTGGCTGTTTCCAATGAAGAAGGCTGTACAGATACTTCCGAAATATTTATAGAGGACAATTATACCACAGAAGTAAATATACCTGAAGCTACAGCCGGACAGGTACATATCTACCCTAACCCTTCTGCTGACATCGTACATATACAAGCCCCCTTTGCCATAGAGACATGCATCACCAGTATAGAAGGAAAACAAATATTCACTACCAGGAATACTCGGGAAATCTCTTTAAAAAACCTGGCTGATGGGATTTACCTGCTGTACATCAGGAACCAGGCAGGCATTTTGCTGCGCCGTGAAAAAATAATTAAACAATAATTCATCATTTATTCAATTTTAGTGAGTCCTTTTCTTATTTCTCAAGCATTTAAAAATTTATAAAAATGAGTCAGTCTTGTATTCAACGAAAATTAAAAACATGGATAGCCCAAGGCAAATGGTGTTATCTTCTTTTAGCCTTTATCGGTAACAGCCTCAAGGCGGGAGCCTATGGCTTGGAATGGGCATTTGCCCTTGGGAGCAACGACGCTGACGTGGTAAATTCGATAGTCCCGGATCACAGAGGCAATATATACATTTTAGGTTATTATGCAGATACGGTCGATTTCGATCCGGGGCCCGGTATTGCCAATTTATATGGAGGGAACACTTTTATAGCGAAGTACACGGAAGACGGCCAGTATATATGGGCAAAAACCATACGAGAGAATTTTTATGATGGTAGTCCTGCAAGAAGCCATCATCTTGAATTGGACCGAGCGGGAAATATTTACATTACCGGGAATTTTTCCAGAACTGTTGATTTCGACCTCGGCCCCGGAATT
>CAZFKK010000571.1:1417-1875 GCA_964519735.1 uncultured Taibaiella sp. | reverse complement strand
ATCACCATTTTCAAATACCGTTAAATTTCTGCTTGTAGCGCCCGGTATAAGCTCCCCGTCCTTCAACCATTGGTATGACTTATACGTTTCAATGGTGCTCAGAGTATCGACATCAATAGTGATTTCCGGTTCGGGTAGTATAAATGACAAGTTTATGGTTACAATACTGTCACAACCGGACCAGTTGGGAAATGCCGTATAATGCAACCCTTTGGTAGTAAATGTTTCTCCGTTAATGGTAAAGCCATTGCAGTCTGTAGCGGTATCAATAGTAGCACCGTTAGAATCTACCGTGCAGATTAATTTATGGAGGAAGGGAGAGTTACCCTCGGTTTTCAAACTTACGATCAAAGAATCGGATCCCGGATCAAAATCTACATCAACAAAACTTTCAAAAAGACCAGTAGTATAGATTTCATGCCCTACAGCGTCTATTGCCAAACCAGTTGGCACAACAT
>CAZFKK010000571.1:0-1407 GCA_964519735.1 uncultured Taibaiella sp. | reverse complement strand
ACATGGTATGAGCCCCCGCCATCTCCGGTAATAGCACCAAATACCCTAGCCCATCTTAAGTTACCTCCCGGATCTAATTTTGTTATAAATGTCTTTGTTCGTTGAGATTCGGTAGTTACGATGAAACTATCTGCTCCCGGATCAAAATCAGCTCCGGCATTATATGACATAAACCAGGGCTCTATTTGACCTGCCGTGTAGATATTGCCAGATTGATCTGTTCTTACGTTATTTACGAACGCACCACCCTGTCTTACAGATTGGAAAGCCTTAGCCCAAACAAACTTTCCTGTAGTATCCAGTTTTACTACAAATCCTGCTCCTGACATCATCATAGTACTGGCAGTATCATCAGCAGCCCGGTTCAGGTAAAAGGTATCTGAAGGGTTGGTACCAGGATTAAAATCTATTTTGCCATAAAACTGACCTGTCACAATAAGATTACCATGTCCGTCATAAGTCATTGCACCTTCTGTAATTGGATTAGATGGAAATATTCCAAAGCCCCAGGACGACCAGTCGATCATAACGGGTTCTTCTGCTATAGCTTTAGACCAGATAAGACGCCCGTTGTCCGCGTTGAGCTTCAATACATAGGCCGAACGTAAGGTTCCCAGAAGTGTTGTATTCTCCACTTTCAAGCTGTCTGACATTCCACCATGCACATATACATTACCTAAATTATCCGGCACAATAGAAGTACCTGTAGGCGTTTGATTCCCCCGAAGGCTGTACGCTCCTTTTGCCCATTTAAAATTACCATCCGGATCTAATTTAGTCATAAAAACTTCCTGGTTGACATTGCCTAAGGGGCCTCTTAAATATGTTGTATCAAATGCAGCTATTCCTCTGAAGTACCCTATTGCATACACATTACCTTCTTCATCTACATTTAATTCACTAATATCTAAGTGGGTTTGGTTACTACTTATGCCACCAGGGGCAGGTGATGTCCATATTTGACGCACCCAAATGACATTCCCAGCCGTGTCCAATTTGACGATTAAACCATCAATGCTGGAAGCAGTATTTGCTCTGTAATTAGTGGTGAAACCAAAATTACCAATGGAGATAGTATCCTGAAAGGTCAGACCTGCATAAATATGACCTTTATTGTCTGCAACAACAGCCTTGCCTACAGCCGTTGCTCTAAGGTTAGGATCAGCGCTTGGAAAAACTTTTGCCCAAATGACATTGCCAGCAGCATCTGCTTTGGAGATAAAAGGATTAATATTAGCATCTCCATACACATTGTACGTTGAGGGAACTAAAGGAATTCCGCCCCAGTTTACTCTTCTGCCGATACTACCAATGTTATAAACATTACCTGCATTATCACGAGCTACATCATTGCTTAGCGTTCGAATCTGACTTTCCCCACTGCTATCCAGCATACCTGGTATTACC
>CAZFKK010000570.1:0-1875 GCA_964519735.1 uncultured Taibaiella sp. | reverse complement strand
TATCCCATCCCCGAAGCCGTCCAGGAGCAAAGCCCCTGTCTCCGTCGCGTAATGGATGAGCTGGTCGTCAGCATTACCCGCATGTCCCCTGCACATCAATACTACCGGGCTGTTCACCCCATTGGCGGACAAGGTTGCCCAAATACTGCGCATATGCTGCACCGCATTCTTCCGGCCGGAATGCATCAACAACACCGCACTAGGGTCGTTTTTGCAGCGCAAAAATACCTCCGCATACCCGGATACTTCATCCTCTTCACCCGAAAGAGCCATCCCGACAAAATTCATACCTGCCGACTTTTCCAACGGCTCCTCCAGGTATTGCTCCGGGCTTAAAAGGGGAAAGTACTTTTCCTTATCCGCCACAGCAGGCCAATGTTCATAAGGCAGGATCACCCTTAAAGTACCCGGTAGGGCAAATGGGATTGCCTGGTCCCCGACCAATATATAATCGGCAGCCGAATCGCTGATATGCCATTTATCCGTTGCCTGTTCGTAGGTATATCCTATGGCTTCCAGGTCTTTGGGGCTTATGGAGGATAAGTTGCGGTAATCGGCAATGACGACAGGCACCTGGCCCCCTCCTATATTGGCTACGGGGTTTGATTGTCTTCTCTTATAAGCAAAGGGGTTATAAGGCAGGATCAACTGCTCCCCTATAGCTTCCGTCGTTTCCCCCTGTTCATACCTGCTCACCAGGGCACGGCATACCGGTATCTCCGCTTCAGGTTCTTCAGTAAGGCTTACCCGTACCGTATCGCCAATACCGTCTTCCAGTAAAGTCCCCATGCCTGCCGCGCTTTTTATCCGGCCATCTTCCCCATCCCCCGCTTCTGTGACCCCGAGGTGCAACGGATAGCACTCGCCGAATTCCCGGTCCATAGTTTGCACCAATAAGCGGTAAGCCTGGACCATTACCTGCGGGTTGCTGGACTTCATGCTCAGCACAATATTATGGTAGCTTTCCTGCCTCGCGATACGGAGGAACTCCATCGCGCTTTCTACCATCCCCATGGGCGTATCCCCATAACGGCTCATGATCCGGTCACTCAAAGAGCCATGATTGGTGCCGATGCGCATGGCCGTGCCATATTCTTTACAGATATTGACCAGCGGGGTGAACCGGTCCCGGATGCGTTCCATTTCCTCCAGGTACTCCCTGTCCGTATAATCAATCTGCTCAAATTTCTTTTTATCTACATAATTACCCGGGTTCACCCTTACTTTTTCTATAATACGTGCCGCTATTTCCGCGGCATTGGGGGTAAAGTGAATATCTGCCACTAATGGCGTGTGGTATCCTCTCTTATTTAATTCCTTCTTAATGTTTTCGAGGTTTTCCGCTTCTTTCTTACTGGGTGCGGTAATGCGGACCAATTCGGCTCCGGCCTCAATGCAGCGGATGGTCTGTGCCACAGTAGCCGCGGTATCCATGGTATCTGTGGTGGTCATGGTTTGCAGGCGTATGGGATGTCCATAGCCTAATAACAGCTCCCCAACCTTTACCGTCTTGGTCTTCAGTCGTCTATATTCCGTAAGTGATTCCGCGTAATAATGCATGTATCGATTATTTGACCCTGCAAAGTTAGGCAATACAAAATTGAGAAGCGGCGGCGTCTTTATGGGCGTACAGCGGTGCTTTTTATTGCCAACTTTTGCACCAGGTTGTCGTGATGGACCTCTACAGTGGGTAAGCTGATGGAGAGCAGGTCGGCGATCTGCTGGTTCGTGTAGGCTGAGGCCATAAGGCAATCCTCTGTTATCGCTACCCTTATCATTACGGTTCCCTTTCAAACAGGGTATTTAAAATATTAGAGTAAGTACTATCAAAGTGGTGTAATTTGATTAAGAAAATGAAATGTAGAAAACTCCAAT
>CAZFKK010000569.1:0-1888 GCA_964519735.1 uncultured Taibaiella sp. | reverse complement strand
CCAGCTCTTAATTTCATGTTCTGCTTTAATAGCGTCCCGGATATCCGGAAAAGTTTTATAATATACCAGGTGAATACACTGGAACCATTTCGAAAAAAGGTTCCACTTATTTAAAGAGGTATGTTTGTCTTCTACCATCCTGTCTAAATCACTGGTGATACCCACACACCATTCTGTTCTAAACCTGTTGGTGAACATATAGACATAATATTGTCGCAGCATTGATAGCTCAGTTTATGAATGATTATTTGGCCTCGTAGATATGCACTCTGTAAACCTTGCAGGTAAACACCTTGAGACGTGTACCTGAAGGGTTACCGTATCAGTGTTACATGTCCTTCATATTTTTCCTCTGTCCCGTTGGCATATCCGGCTGTTATATTATACACGTAAACCCCCTGCGGTTGTTCCCTGTCATTGTACCGGCCATCCCAGCTTTTTCCTGTCGGGTGATAAAACTGTTCAAATGATGTGGTAAAAAGAAAAACCACGCTGAATGTATCCACATAGATTTCACGCTTAAAGGGCGAATATGCCGGAACTGTGTGTATCAAGATTCTCTTCACTTTTCACTCTTATCTTATCAGGTTCACATCCCCTTTAAAATAAAAATCCCTTTGTTTCGTTCCGCCTTCAAAAAAGATTTCATAAAAATAGACACCTACATCTGCGGAACGACCCTTATACAAGCCAGCCCATCCACGTGTGAGGTCAACGCTATAAAAAATACGTTCTCCGAAACGGTTATAGATGCTCATGGCATAGGCTCTTACCGGGCAACCCTGCTCTATCACCGGTAGAAAATAGTCATTAACTCCATCTCCATTGGGCGAAAACGCGTTAGGCATATGGGCAAAACATTCGCAGTATTCCACTTTTATATGTGCGCTGTCCGTAAGGATACAGGGTGGATATATAAGATTGATCCAATACAGACCGGTATCCTTTACCTGAAGGGACGATCCAGAGCTACCTGCGCTCCATTGGATAATACTTAATGAGTCCTTATCTATACAGAAGAAGGGGAAGCAAGTACCTACACTTACCAAAAGAGAGCTGGAAATCCTCACTCTGATCGTCAATCAGCATGCCACCAGCCAGGAAATTGCTGATATTCTCTTTCTCAGCTTAAGAACCGTGGAAAGTCATCGCTACCATTTATTTCAAAAGCTGGATATAAAAAATGTATCAGGATTGGTTTCTAAGTCTCTGGAACTGGGCATTTTAGATTAGTTTTTGGCAAATGCGCTGCAATTAACATATAACATGCTATAAATGAACGAACTGAAGGTTAGCGCTATTTTCCGTACTTTTGCCCCGTAAAAAAATATTCCCTGATCAAAAATATAAGACAGGTAACAAAAATAAATATATTCAAATAATATTCAGATGAAAGAAGTATGTATCGTATCTGCCGTGCGTACCCCAATGGGTAGCTGGGGGGGATCATTGAAAGATTTATCTGCTACACAATTAGGTGCAGTAGCTATTAAAGGTGCTTTAGAGAGAATAGGACTGGATGGGAAAGAAGTCAATGAAGTATTGATGGGTGCGGTGTTGCAGGCTAACCTGGGTCAGGCTCCGGCTCGCCAGGCGGCAAAATTGGCGGGTTTACCTGATCATGTAATTTGTACAACAGTCAATAAAGTATGCGCCAGTGGTATGAAGGCGATCATGCAGGGCGCTCAGGCGATACAACTTGGAGATGCAGATGTGGTGGTTGCAGGAGGTATGGAAAGCATGAGTAATGTACCCTTCTACAATCCCGGTCTTCGCTGGGGGCACAAATATGGCGATACGCAACTGGTAGATGGCCTGGCTAAGGATGGGCTTACAGATGTTTATCATAATTATCCCATGGGTAATTGTGCAGAACTTTGTGCTTCTG
>CAZFKK010000568.1:0-1890 GCA_964519735.1 uncultured Taibaiella sp. | reverse complement strand
CCTTAAAGTACTGCACCCGGGAACCTATAGCCTCACCATAAGATCAGCGCCGGAAGGGTGTAGTCATACCGAATCCGTACTGGTGACCAAAGATTGTTACCTTGACATTCCCAATGCATTTACCCCCAATGGTGACGGAACAAATGATTATTTTTTTCCAAGGCAATTATTATCTAAAAGCATCACTCAATTCAAAATGCAAATCTTTAGCCGCTGGGGGCAGCTCCTGTACGAAACGACAAAGCTAAACGGCAGGGGATGGGATGGCCTGTATCAAGGTAAAGAGCAGCCTCAAGGTATTTATATGTATTCCATTGAGGCCGCGTTTGAAAATGGTAGCCCGGAGCAGTATAGCGGGAATGTAACACTCCTCCGGTAATGAAAAAGGTAGGGAAGAAGGTATCGAAATGAAAAGTCGTGCTTTTGTCATCAACCTCATTACCCAGCTTAACTTATCCGGTAAAGACGCTGCCGGTATTGCCGAGGTTTCGGTTGACTATGTACGCAAAATCCGCAAGGAAATGAATAAGCAGCAGAGTTCCTGAGTTTTTAAAACGGAACTTTAATATAAAGTGGCTACCGGATCCCTGGTAGCCGCTTTTTGCTGTACCCTAAGTCGGATGAATAAGTCCCAGTAGTGCTGCAGCATTGAGTAGTTCCACGGTGTTCTTGGCATCAAATTTATGAAGGATGTTTTTACGATGATTTTCTACTGTTCGAATACTTAAGTACAACTTGTCTGCGATTTGCTGGCTGGTATTGCCCTCGGAGAGTAGCTTTAAAATCTCCTTTTCCCTTCGGGTAACGGTGGGTAGCGTAAAGTTGCTTCGCCTGTTGTCTTGTTGTGCTTCTTTGAGCATCTCTTCTTTTAAGCTGGGTTCAATATATTCCTCTCCTTTGTACACCGTTGCAATGGCTTCCAGTAAGGAATCCCGGGATACGTTTTTCAGGGAATAGCCCGTACAGCCCAGTTGCAACATCGTTCTCACCCTGTACGTTACATCAATACTGGAGAGGACCAATATCCTGATCTGGGGATATTTGCTTAATAGTATCGGGGTAATTTTCTCGCCCGGGATATCCGGTAATTGTAAGTCCAACAGGAGTACATCCGGCATTTTAAGAGACAAACCATTAAGGAGCTCGTTACCCGTAAGGTAGGCGCCGCATAACTCAATATCACAATCCAGCAACATTTGCTGCAGCCCGGTAAGGACCATGGGATGGTCATCTATTATTGCTACTTTAATCATCCTGAATCATTTTTATTTTGCAGATATTACCTGGTCTGCCAAATGTGTTTCTTGTGTCAATTTATGGATACTGAATTCAATATAAATAGTCGTTCCCTCAGCTAATCTGGAATCAATGTCTATTCTCCCCTCTAATGCTTCCACCCGGGAGTGAATGCTGTTCAGGCCTATTCCATTCGGTTGTTCTTTAGCCACGATGCCATGTCCGTTGTCCTCTACCATGATATGTAGTATACCATCGTTGGCACTGATCTGAACAATAGCTAAAGAAGCATGCGCATGTTTTACAATATTTTGTAACAATTCCTGCAGGATGCGATAGATTGAAAGTTCTGTTTCCTGGTGGAGCAGAGGCAGATCGCCGATAGTTTCAAAGTTGATGGTTAGGTTTTTATTGTGCCCGATTTTCTCGCTATAAATCCTTATAGCTTCCCAAAGGCCTTTGTGTTTCAATATTTCAGGACTCAAGTTATGGGCGGTTTGTCTCAGATCTTTATAAGCTTCATCCAGGAGTTTAATGCCATTGGTGTATTGCGCCAGTTGCGGCTCTAGCTTTGGGTATGCGGTGCTCAAGCTCATTTTAGCTGCAGAAAGTAGCCCTCCTATACCATCATGCAGGTCCTGAGAGATTTGAGTC
>CAZFKK010000567.1:1047-1900 GCA_964519735.1 uncultured Taibaiella sp. | reverse complement strand
GGAGTGCGAAGGTAAGTCCCCACTCCTTATCTGCCAAATATTTTATCGAAAACAATTAAAGGGAACATCCCTAAACACAATCCCACCTTGACTATAATAACTACATATTTTTATTATTAAGCTAAATAAGAAGCCGATAGAAGGGTTGCCTCAATTCCTATTTCCCCGGGGAAAAGGATCTGTATCTTTCCAGTCTTGCTCTTGTTGGTACCGGGCGATATTATTTAATGCAATCTTATTGCGTTTTTTAGAAAAACTGTATTATTGCAGGAATTACCAGACGTTGTTCTAAAAATCTTACAGAGGCATTTTTGCGACCAGGCACTTGTCAACAATTTGTTTTAATAAATACCGTTCTAACTGGTACTTCGGGGATGAAGCGAAAAAATTCGGGGATGTGGGCAGGGATTAAGCGCAAACGGATACCGAAACCTTCTACGGAAAGTCAATTACCCTAACAAGCTTATCCGAATGCCTTCAATAACACAAAAGCATTAACGGCATACTTTACAATAGCCGGAAACCCAGCAATTCATACTTTCCATTCGATACCCCCGCGGCAACTTAACAGAAACGGGTTCCTCCAGACATTCTACTTTCTGACAACTCAGGCATTTAAAATGAAAATGATCATGAGTATGGTGCTCTTCATCACAATTTTTACACAATGCAAAATAACTTTTCCCCTCCTCTGATATAGCCCGGTGGGCAATACCATCCTCACAAAACCGGTTAAGCATCCGATAAATGGTAACTCTATCCGCGGAACCCTTCATTTTCTCCTCAATAATATCCTGGCTTAAAGCGGCATTGGCCTCTTCCAACAAAGACAATATGGCCTGCTTGGCCGGCG
>CAZFKK010000567.1:0-1037 GCA_964519735.1 uncultured Taibaiella sp. | reverse complement strand
TGTTCCTTCTTTTCACAAATAACAATTAGCACTTTAATAAAAATAGGCTACTGCCTTTTCAAGATGTAAAATTAATAAAAAAAGCACTGGCATGCACCAGGCAACCATCTGCCCTATCCATTTGCAGCAAATACAGGTTTCCTTATAGATAGCGTTACAAGGTACTACATGCCTCATATAACCATCAAAGCACATTTTTACCTGAACAGAGTTTATCTCTCCCTACATCAAACAGACCTCGCGTACCAACACCTCTCCGCCTATATCCGTATCAAGGACAGCGTCACCGGCAGCAGTGTGCTCAACAACCTGCAACAGCTCGACATTAAGTACTGCACGGCACAAAAGGAAAAAGAGCTGGCGGAGCAACAGCTTGTCATCAACCGGCAAAGTGAAGATATTGTCCGCAAAAATGCCTGGCTGGCCGTAATCCTGTCGGGATGCATCCTTCTGGTAGCAGCGGCCATGATACTCTACCGTAGCTACCGTCATAAACAGCGGAGACAGGCGGCGCAAATACACACGATGCAGCAGGAGCAGGAGATCAGCAACCTGAAATCCATGATACAAGGAGAGGAAAAAGAGCGCGCCCTGCTGCCTGATTATTCCGGCAGTGAGCTGGTAAATATCATCCGTCAAAAATACCCGGAAGTAAGCATCGTAATACGCACCAGCCTCGGCACCCTCGCTATGGCACAAAGCATGATGCAATATGGATGTATGGGCTACCTGCTTAAGGATACAGACCGGCAGACACTGATCCGCGCCATCGAACAAGCCTATAACAAAGAAGAATTCATTGAGCCCTCACTGAAGAAGCATGATCTACCTGGCGAATCACTTTACCTTCAATACCGGTCAGGCAAAAAAGTACCCGAAGCATCAAAAGTAATTCTAACTGAAAAGGTAACAGGACAGGGGAAACACTTATTTTTATAATTACAATGTATTCAGCAGGCTATATTCCTGCTTTGAACGACCGGTCTCCTAATTTGCCACCACTCAGTTATAGCGCTTGGCTGTCCCGGCTAAGGGTA
>CAZFKK010000566.1:0-1903 GCA_964519735.1 uncultured Taibaiella sp. | reverse complement strand
ACATGTTTTTTCCACATGATTGTTTTTATTTAGAGGTTAAAAAATACTTTCTTATGGAGATCAGCGCAATAACAATACATCGCCCTTCATCACCTTTCGCCGCCCATCCGGGTAGGCCAGTTCCACCTGGTAGTAATAAGTCCCCGCATCAGAAAGAGCCCCATTATGCGTCCCGTCCCAACCGGCCTCATTATTAAAGCCGGAATACACTTCCTGCCCCCAACGATTATACACCCTGAAGTAAAGCACCTGCTGGTAAGTCAACCCTGCTACCCGGAACACATCATTGTTTCCGTCTCCATTGGGGCTAAAGGCGTTGGGGATCATATCGGGTACCGTATAATCCATACGGATTTGTACATAAGCCGTATCCCAGCAGCCATATTCATTACTGCCCCTGACGCCCAGAGTTATCGGCTGTAATGCCTGATACCATGATGTAGCACCATTCGGCTGCTCCAGCAAATCCGGAGGCCACCAGGAATAGTGCAGGCCACCATAAGCCTCCACCTGTATTTTATCTCCATACCGCACCAGGGTATCTGCCGGTTCCGTAGTCACCAAAGGAACCGGGTAAGCTTCCAGTTTAATGTCCAATACCGTATCACAACCCTCTGCTGTTTGCATCCGTAACCGGTACGCACCTTCTTGAAGTCTTTCAAACTGAGGTGCCCGCGGCCTCCCTGTGGCTACCAGACGATCACCCTGGTATAGGGTATATACAAAGGCGGAGCCTGTATTAGCGTTTTCCGGCAGATGGACCTCGATCCATCCCGGACAGCCATACACCACCTCCGGAAATCCCGGAAGTTCAATAAATTGCACATAAAAAGTGTCTGTGGTCAATGCACAGCCGTCAAAATAGCGTACCCAATAGGTGCCGGAAGCATTCACCTTCCGTTCCGGCGAGGTGCTCCCATCATCCCATAGATAGCAAGCCTTATCTTCCGGGACCACTAAATCCGTTGAAGACTGAAAGCAAACATGGACCTGCTTCGTAATCCCGGGAAGAGTATCGGGCCAAGTTCCGGGCATCGTTGTTATTTTTTTAGGCAGGAAAATCCCCGATTCGTCATCGGGGTGCCCCTGCAACCGTACGGCGCACAATTCCGGCTGACAGGCTAAGCCAAGTTGATTAGGTTGGTGTAGGACATGTAAAGCCTGGTAAGGATAGAGTTGCGTCGAAGGTGGATAAGGAGCAGGATTATACAAACGTCCTTCTACCCATTTGGTATTATTCGCTACATATATTTTGCCATCAATGCCGAGTTTAAGTTCCCCTAAATGACCGGAGGTAAGGTCCAGGTTATCCCAGATAATAATGGGGTTTTCCAGAATCAGGGTCTTGCTCGTCCAGATGGCGGCTGCTGTACCCTGGCTTATATCATATTGAAACACTTTGCCGTGTGTCGGCCAGGAATAATTTTGCGTGGTGTACAGTTTCGTATCATCCGGAGAAAAGCATAAACCATACACGGCCTGTGTATCCACCCTTCTGGGGTTTTTCAGACGGCCGCTACAGGGTTCGAAATCATACAATTCAATACCTTTTAGCGTCCCGGCACCGAGGTATTTGTTGGTATTAGACGATTGCAAAATGCCTCCCGGGGGTCCCGGCTGGCCATATCCGGCAAGAAAGAGCGCCGGTGCATAGGTCAGTAAGTAATCCCGCTCTTCCATCAGCCCGCATACAGAACGCACCGGAACAGGATTTAACCCTGCTGCATTGATCTTAAAACTCAGGTATTCATTGGCAATGGCAGACCTTACGACCAGCCAAACTGCATCGCAGCCCTGAATGGTGGTCATTTTATAGCCTACAATAGTATGGAAGGGGCTTATCATCCCATCCTTTTGGGTGGTATCAATATCCCCCAGTCCGCCATTTAAGTTCATGTCCACT
>CAZFKK010000565.1:1738-1918 GCA_964519735.1 uncultured Taibaiella sp. | reverse complement strand
GAATTTAAGTCTTTCCGCTTAGGAGTAGGTTATGATTATAATATTTCTGAGCTGAATGCTGCTACAAACGGTAATGGCGGTTTTGAAATGTCCCTGCGTTATATAGCGCCCAGTCCCATAGATTTTGCGCGTCGGTTGTTATATCCTTGTGGTCGTTTTTAATAAAAAAATCGGACGGGA
>CAZFKK010000565.1:0-1728 GCA_964519735.1 uncultured Taibaiella sp. | reverse complement strand
CTGTTAACAAGAGAGAAAATACCTAGCGCCTGCCAGCTCAATAAAAAAATCGGACGGGAACTTCGTTTTTTATAAATCAATTTCTATTTTTATAGCTTTAGTGCTACAATTACATTATTCAATCAACGTTGCATGCTCATGATTCGCAAATCGTTACATTTATTATGCCTGGCTTTTTTATTGGTAGCCTTAGTTCATGATAAGTCGATCGCTCAAAAGGATAAATACAGAAATAAGGCCAACGACCCTGTAGCGCACCTGGGCTATGAAAAAAAATTAAGATGGGCTGACGGCCTCTTTAAATCAGGGAGTTACTATAATGCTCTTGATTACTATCAGCAATTATTGCAGGAACAGCCTCGAAATCCCTACCTGGTATACCAATTAGCAGAATGCTCCTGGCAAATGCGTGACTATATTCCTGCTTCCAGTTATTATGGCTATGCATATTCCCTGGCATCCGCATTATACCCTGAAGCCGTTTACAAGGAAGCATTGATGTTGAAGATGCAGGGAGAGTATGAAAGGGCTATTTCCCGTTTTCAACAGTTCATCACAGATAATCCCAAGACGTATAAAAATCTGAAAAAGCGTGCAGTGCGTGAGATAGAAGGTTGTAAGATGGCCATGAATTCTCTCAACTCACCTATTCCGGCTTCGGTCAAGAACCTGGGGCCTAATGTCAATACTTCTTATACCGAATTATCGCCTTATCCTCTTGGCGATACGGCATTATTGTTTGCCACGATGAAAACGAACAATGTTGTAGAAGTCGGAAAAGAAAAGCGCGCTGATTATGTTTCCCGTTTCACGGTTTCCCATAAGTTTAAGAATGCCGAAGAACGCGATACTTTTCAATGGTCTCTTCCTTTTCTTGATGGGGAATTTAATGATCCCAAGTACCATATAGGAAACGGTTGTTTCAGTGATGGCGGGGATCGGTTTTATTTTACCCGTTGCCTGGAGAATAGTAAGAATGAAATGAACTGTCGGATATACGTATCTGAATTTAAGGACCAAAAATGGGGTACTCCTAAATTATTGGGAGACGGTATCAATGAAACCGGCTCTTCCAGTACGCAACCTTTCATGGCTATGGTAGGTAAGAAAGAAGTGTTATTTTTCTCCTCCGACCGTAAGCTGCAGAGCCGTGGAGGCTATGATATATGGTATTCAGTATATGACCCCCGTCAAAAGAGCTATCGTCGTCCTCAGAATGCCGGTAAACAAATTAATACGGAAGGAGATGAGGCCTCTCCTTACTATGACACCCGGGTGAGCAAGCTGTATTTCTCTTCCAATGGCTGGGTAACTATGGGTGGATATGATATTTATTCTGCGGAGGGTGGTCCATCACGTTATCAAAACCTGACCAACTTAGGCTATCCCATTAATACATCCGCGGATGAACTCTATTATATCCATGATCCCGTGGGCAAGCCTGATGCTTATCTGGTAAGTAACCGACCCGGATCTGTGGCCCTGAAAAATCCTACATGTTGTGATGATATCTGGCGTATTCAATACGAACCAAAGGTCTATGCTATGGGTAAAGTGCTGGATCAGAAAACGCAAAGACCGGTAGGCCAGGTGGTTGTGAAAATGGTGGATGATGCAGGTAATTTAAGAACTTATAATTCGGAAGAGGGCACCTTCCAGTTCCTGACCGCCAGGGGCCATAACTATGTATTGACTGCCGATAAACAAAATTATGTATCTACCCGCGCT
>CAZFKK010000564.1:0-1925 GCA_964519735.1 uncultured Taibaiella sp. | reverse complement strand
GGCGCAGAGCTTGCACGTCTTGGCGAAAACCTGGAAGATCAGCAGGCTTTTGCGTTCTAGTGGTGTGGGCCGGGATCGAACCGGCGACACATGGATTTTCAGTCCATTGCTCTACCGACTGAGCTACCGCACCTACTCGGTTAAGGAGTGCAAAGGTAAATATTTTTAGATAGCAACCAAATTTTATTTTCAGCCAATTCAACATACAGTACAAATTCCTCTAAAGAATATGAGGGTAATCTGCTATCTTTGTGCCTCAATTGTCATAGTTTACTATCAAATTTTAACTTCATACAGGATATGCATTTTATTGTTTCCTCCACAGCTCTGCTGAAAAACTTACAACTTGCAGGTGGCATCATCAGCGCGAATGTAGTGCTGCCTATTTTAGAAGATTTCTTATTTGAACTGGACCAGAACACACTTACCATTACCGGTGGAGACATGGAAACCATGATCAAGGTCCATATGGAAGTACAGAAAGAATTGACGGACGGGGCAGATGGCGATAATGCCGGAAGGATATGCATCCCCTCTAAAATCCTGCTGGAATACCTTAAAAACCTGCCGGAGCAGCCCGTACATTTCATCATCAACAAACATGATCATTCGATAGAGATCTCCAGCAATACGGGTAAATATAAAATTGGCGGTGAGAAGGCAGACGAATATCCCAAAGAACCGGTTCCTAATGACGCGGCCACCTTTCAGATCCCTTCCATACGCCTGGCAGAAGCCATCAATAAAACATTATTTGCTACCAGCACAGATACGCTCCGCCCGGCTATGACTGGCGTTTATTTCGAGCTGATGCCTGATAGCATCACCTTCGTCGCTACCGATGCACACAGGTTGGTAAAATTAACCCGTACAGACATTCATTGCCCGGAAGAAGGTGGCTTTATCATACCCCGGAAGCCTTTGCAGCAATTACGCAATATTTTGCCGGCTGATGAAAGCCCCCTGAACGTTTCCTATAATGCCAGCCACTTGTTTATCATCAATGACAAGATCAGGTTAAGCTGCCGGTTGATAGAGGGCAAGTTCCCTCCTTACAAAGCGGTAATTCCGGCAGACAATCCTTTTAACCTGGTGATTAACCGTGCTGAATTGATCAGCTGTCTCCGCAGGGTAAGCATTTTTGCCAATAAAAGCACCAGCCAGGTGGTCTTTGATATTGTAGGCAATTCTGTCAGCATCAGCGCACAGGATATCGACTTCTCCTATGAAGGCAAAGAGCAATTGATGGCTCAATACACCGGGGAGGATATGAAGATTGCCTTCAATGCCAAATTGCTTATTGAAATGTTGGGTAACCTGGAAGGCGACGAGATCCGGCTGGAGTTAAGCATGCCCTCCAGGGCGGGTATCTACCGCCCGGTAGAAAAGTCTGAAAATGAAGATTTACTGATGCTGTTGATGCCTTTAATGGTAGGGGTTTAAGCCACCCATAAGATGAATGATTAGTATCCCCAATATAAAATAAAGAAGAACACTTTTAACACACAATGTTACAAAACGAATCCATTTCTTCCTCCCGGAAAAAAATTATTGTATTGGGCAGCGGCCCTAACCGAATAGGACAAGGTATTGAATTTGATTATTGCTGTACCCATGGCCTTTTGGCAATCAAAGAACTGGGCTATGAAGCCATCATGATCAACTGCAATCCTGAAACAGTATCTACAGACTTTGATATCGCAGATAAATTATACTTCGAACCGGTTTACTGGGAGCATATCTGGGAAATCATTGAGCATGAGCAGCCGGAAGGGGTGATCGTACAACTAGGCGGTCAGACAGCTTTGAAGCTGGCCAAACGACTGCACGAGAAAGGGATCAAAATTATCGGCACCTCATTTGACAGCATGGATATTGCGGAAGACCGCGGGCGTTTCAGCGATTTACTAAAGGAGTTAAATATC
>CAZFKK010000563.1:0-1932 GCA_964519735.1 uncultured Taibaiella sp. | reverse complement strand
TGCTTACCTGCAGGACCATAACCTTGATCTCAGAATAGAAATAGAAACCCGTAACCTGGAAGATGTACAAAAGGTTTTGGATACCGGCCATGTACACCGGATCATGCTGGATAATTACCCTCCGGAATTAATCACCGCTGCACTGGACATGATCGGGCAACGCTATGAAACAGAAGCGTCCGGTGGGATCAATCTTGATAATATTGAAGCTTATGCAGCCACAGGAGTAGATTTCATATCCATCGGTGCCCTCACCCACCATGCTGTAAGCCTGGATTTAAGCCTGAAAGCCATACAATAGCAGTATTCAAGGTACACCCTTATGAAAAAAATCCTTTTTATCATAAACCCCCGGTCAGGAGTAGATAGAAACAAAAAACTGGAATCGGCCATAGCGCTTCACCTGGACAACAGGCAGTTCGATCCCTATATCCGTTATACCGAATATGCTGCACACGCGACAGCCCTGGCTAAAGAAGCAGTAGACAATGGGTTTGCTATCGTGGCAGCCGTGGGTGGAGACGGTACGGTCAATGAAGTTATTGCCGGTATATATGGCAGCCAGGTCGTGCTGGCCATATTGCCCAAAGGCTCAGGAAACGGGCTGGCAAGGAGCTTGGGCATCCCCTTGCAACTAAGGAAAAGCCTCGTATTAATCAATAAAGGTTGTTTAAGAACCATCGACCTGGGGCAGGTCAATGGAAGGTATTTTGCCAGCAATACAGGACTGGGATTTGATGTTGATGTGATCCGGGAATTTGCCGGTAGTCAACGAAGGGGATTAATCACCTATACCCGGTTAATCCTCAAACATCTCTGGCATTACTCCTGTCGCAACTGGATGATCCAGGTAGATGGCCGGCAAATCGGGGCAAAAGCATTCATGGTTACTATAGCGAATGCCCGCCAGCTGGGTTATCAATTCCATATAGCTCCTGTTGCCGATCTGGAAGATGGGATATTGGACCTCGTTATCATTAAAGAATTTCCCAGATGGAAGGCGGTAGCCATAGCTTTCAGGGCATTTACAGGATCACTTTTAAACAGTCGCTACATCATTCATGCTACAGGCAGGGAAATAAAGATACAGCATCAGGAGCTCCATCAGTTCCAGGCAGACGGAGACTTGCATACCTGCAATACTATCTTAAAAGCAACGGTGATCCCGAAAGCCATAAGGGTGATTGTACCTCAATCATAAGGCAACGCGCAAGGGCAAAGGAACTTTCCTCAAGGGGTTGCGGAGGAACTTGCAGTAACCAGGGTTTCGCTTAGTGTACGATCCAGGTCCGTACCCCTGAGGTTTATAGCAATTACCTTACCTGTGGTATCAATAAGAAAATTAGCGGGTATGGATTGGATATCATACAATGCCGCTACCGGAGATTGCCATCCGTTCAGATCACTGACCTGTGTCCACAATAAACCGTCTTTAGTAATGGCTTCCTTCCACTTTGCGGCATCATTGTCCAGGGAGACCCCCAATATGGTGAAATTTTTATCTTTAAATTTCTTAAACGCTGCGACCACATTCGGGTTTTCTGCACGGCAGGGAGGACACCAGGATGCCCAAAAATCAATCAGCACATATTTACCTCTAAAAGAAGACAGGGAAACAGCCTGGTTTTTCAATCCATTTAAAGTAAAATCCGGAGCCTGGCTACCTACAACAGGGGCATTACGCTGGTTTTGTATTGATTTAGCTTTTTCATTTACCCTGGCGGTAAAGTCTGCTGCCAGCTTATTATTGGGGAAGCGACCGGATAAACGGGCTGAAAAATCTTTAAAATAATCTATCTCGGAATTGAAATCCATCAGCCTCATCGCAAATAAAGCGGCAGGAAGGCTTTTCGTGGTATCGGAATAGCCTTTTATATAAGCCACCAACGTTTGCTGCCTTGCGTCTTCCTGTTCCTGGATATGATGCAACAA
>CAZFKK010000562.1:1714-1936 GCA_964519735.1 uncultured Taibaiella sp. | reverse complement strand
GTTCAAATGCCTCAAGCTGTATGGTCAGCATTTCGAAATTGCTCAGCCCTGCTGTGCTGTTTACCAGCTGCTCCATATGTAAATCAATTTCATTTACCGTCGCTCCTTTCCGGGAAGTATTCTTTTTCCCAACGTCATGCTTTCTTCCCTGTTCTGGCAGGTCTTTCTTAATTCGCTTTAAATCTATATTTTCTATACGTTTGTCTTCATTAAAAAAGGCTA
>CAZFKK010000562.1:0-1704 GCA_964519735.1 uncultured Taibaiella sp. | reverse complement strand
TCATTTTCTGCGCCTCGCTGATATATGCAAATAGTTTCCTGGGTTTGATCCGTAAGGTTTCGCTAAGGCAATCTTCCCTATCCCTAACATGCTCCTGCTTCAGGATCCAGGAAAAACGGGGTTGCTGATGCATTTTCTCAAATGGAATATCATGCAGGTAAAAATGAGTAAAGGGTTGCAAAACGGCCTTATGTGTAAAAAGAGATTCCGAGGGAAGGGAACACTCATACTGTAGATGAAGCTGATAAGGCATCTGGTTAATAAAATAAACCTTGAGCTTATGCACCACATCTTCAAACGCATCAAAACGATATACCGGTAAAAAGCAGAAATGAAAACCCTTTTCAATATTTTTATGCACTACCTGGCCCGGATCTTCGGGCGGTATCATTTCCGGGGTGCTCTTACGTTTAACAGTTGCTTTTTTCTTTTCTGTAAACCATTTCAGATAAGGGTGTTCCACTTCATCTACAAACACGGGAAAATGGGTCTGGCCTACTTCTACTTCCAGCATTTCCTCGTTTATCCATTCTACCACCCTTCCTTCTTCACCGGTTCTTTTTAATAAGACAATATCTCCTACTGAAAATTTCATATGTATATCTCCCTTTTGCCCCCGATGCACATAACCGCTCCGGCACGATCCGTTTTTTCATCAGCTACAGGCGCCACTTACAAATTTCGCACATTCTGTTTAAATAGATCCCGTAATTTGTTTTTTATTACCTTTGTCCGGCAATTGACAAGGGAATCCGGTGTAAGTCCGGAACAGTACCCGCTGCTGTAAGTGCCTGGAACAGAATAAAATAAACAGTTCCGGTTTCAAAAATACGCCACTGTTAAAGATACGGGAAGGCTTTTGTAAACCAAAGCACAAGTCAGAAGACCTGCATTGCAACATATTAATCATCAGTAGCTTTCGGGACCAAAAGCGAGGATAAGTCTGACTATACCTTCCGGCTCAACCTTCGTCCGCATACAGCGGTAACATGCTCCTTGCTACTGGCAAAATTTATTGTTATTTAAAATTTTAAATGATGAAACACAAACTACGCCCGCTACTGGTAGCTGCTGCATTAGGCACATCTGTATTAACCACACAGGCACAAATCGTAGCTACATTTGACGATCTCACCCTACCCGGAGCCGACACTTCCTTTCTGTCAACCAAGTCTGAAGCCGGACAGTATGCTTTTACAACAGCAAACGCTACTTTCCGGGGTTCCGTAAGCTTTTCCGAATGGGGACGTTACGAAGCGTTTTTTAACTATTCCAATATAAATAACACAGAAGACGAAAGCTACGACAACATGTGGGCGGCCATAACAGGCTCCGGAGTCGATCACTCCGGCCAATATGGTATTGCTTTTGCAGAAACCGATCCGACCAATTTCAGCCAAAGCCCCGAAAGCGGCCCAAAGCTTTCCACCCCAGCCACGGGCAGTATCGTAGCAGGTGTTTACCTCACCAACTCTACCGTAGCCTATCACTGGATAACAAAAAATTACGGCAAAAACGATTGGTTTAAAATAACCGTAAGAGGATATCTTAACGGCAAGCGTACTCAAGACAGTGTGATACTTACATTAGCCAACGGGCCTGATGAGGTGGTAAACACCTGGGAGTGGGTGAACCTGCAACAACTGGGTGCGGTGGACAGTCTTACTTTCCAGGCTTCTTCGTCCAATACTATGACCCCATTTT
>CAZFKK010000561.1:0-1938 GCA_964519735.1 uncultured Taibaiella sp. | reverse complement strand
CCTGTTTATAAAAGCTCCCCTGTTCAGGTAAACTTTCATTAATAATGCCCTGGCCGCATTTTGATTGGCCACATAAGCCGGTCCGGTTGACGGAAGATCATTTATGATGGCATTTACTTCGCTGATAATGAACTCCAGCCCTTCTTCAGGGCTAAATACAATAGGATCCAGCTTAAAGTCTTCCAGGTCTTCCCTGTATACCGCTTTACCCCACAAATCAATCATATCGAACAAAGCCAAAGCTCTTATAAACCGCGACTCGGCTGCCTGCTGTGTGGTAGGGTTTTTTCGGAGAACGTTGGATGATTGATATATAGCGGTGCCAAATGCGCCAAAGCACCCGCTCATATAATCATTATCGGCATTCCATGTGTGTAAATGCAACGCCCTGTGCCTGCCGTTATCGTCCCAGTCGCCGCCACGGGTTGGCGCGATGGCTTCATCGGAAGACAGCTCCTGCATGCACCACCGGTCGCCCTGCTGGTAAGGCCCGTTGAGCGTGGCGTAAGCGCTGATCAATAACTCTGAAGCGTTGATATCATCCCCTTCTTCCAGGTTGCTTCGGAGCTCTTCTTGCAACTTGGTGCAGGAAAAAAGCAAAATGGAAAGAAACAACAGGGAACTGTATTTTTTATGATATTCATAATATCTTAATTTAACTGTTATAAAGAAAAATTAACCCCAAGTAAAAAAGTGCGGGCAGAAGGGTAAGGAATATATTCAATACCCAGCGAAGGAATTCCATTAGCGTCGCCATTGGTATTTACTTCCGGATCGAAGCCTTTATATTTTGTAAAAACAAGAAGATTCTGCCCGGTCAGGGAAATGTTCACGTTTTTGATAGACTTTCCTATATCACCCACCTGGTAGCTGATCGTAGCATTTGACAGCTTTATGTAATTTCCTTTTTCCAGATAACGGGTAGAAGGAGCGGCCGAGTTAGAAGTGGATTCTTTTAGCTCGGGCCTGAAAAATTCGGGGGAAATATTTTTGCCGGAAAGGTTATTGATACCTAATACAGTGGCCAGCGTATTGTTAAACAGGTAATGTCCGAAAGCGCCGTTAAAGTTTACTACGGCAGAAAGCTTTTTATAGGAAACATCAGTAGAAATGCCCAAAAGTGTTTTGGGATTGGGACTGTGTATGTAGGTCTTGTTTTGGGCCGGATCAACATCTGTGCCTGTATGACCATCAAGGCTGCGGTATGTGCTAAGCCCTGTGCTGGGGTCTATGCCTTCAAATACAGACAGGTACCAAACATTGAGCGGCTGCCCGCTTACCATACGCTGGCCTACCACATTGGAAAACCCCTGTCCCCTTAAAACAGCGGTTTCATAAAATCCCGGTAAACCTGTTACGCTATTATTCAGGAAAGTAGCGTTGGCGCCTACATTCCATTGCCAGTTATTGGTTTGAATGATACTACCGTTCAGCAAAATCTCCACACCTTTGTTAACCACTTCTCCGTCTAAGTTCACCCAAATTTTTCCGTTAGGAGCCGGCTGGGCGATCGTTCTTTCAAACAGGGCATCAACAGTGGTTTTATGAAAGAAATCAATTGAACCTGTAAGACGGTTACCCAATACGCCGAAATCAATGCCGGCATTGAACGTGGAAGAAGTTTCCCATTTCAGGTCAGGGTTTCCGAAATTGGTTTGCTCCATACTTTGCATGCCAAATACATAACGATTCCTCGAAGCTCCCGAAGGAAACTCACTGTTGCCTGTTTTACCCCAGCCCAAACGTACTTTCAAATTGGTGAATAAGCTGTTCTTTAAAAAATCTTCGTTGTATGCGTTCCACGCGAATGCCAGCGATGGGAAATTAGCATATTTGTTATTTATCCCAAACTTGGTGGAGCCGTCCCGCCGCACCGTTCCGGTAAGCAGGTACTTGTCCTTATAATTAAAGCTCAACCGGGCAAAATAGGATTGCAGC
>CAZFKK010000560.1:0-1938 GCA_964519735.1 uncultured Taibaiella sp. | reverse complement strand
GCTTATAATTATAGGCCTATCACTTACCTTTATGCTAAAATCGACTATATGGCTTCTTATCAGGAACTATTTGAAAATAATAAAAAATGGGTTGCGGAAAAGACGGCAACGGCAGCTGATTTTTTCAAAAAACTGGCTGCAGAGCAAACGCCGGACTACCTGTACATTGGTTGTAGCGACAGCAGGGTGCCTGCTAATGAAATTACCGGTTTGGCCCCCGGCGATGTTTTTGTGCACCGGAATATTGCTAACCTGGTATGCGGTACGGACCTGAATGTAATGGCGGTGATTAACTATGCCGTAGTGCATTTGAAGGTCAAGCATATTATCGTATGCGGACATTACAACTGCGGGGGCGTAAAGGCCGCCATGCAGGCAAAGGATATGGGCATATTAAACCCCTGGCTGCGCAATATCCGGGATGTGTACCGGCTGCATAAAGAGGAATTGAATACCATCGGGGAGGAGGAACAACGCTATAACCGCCTGGTAGAGCTGAACGTGCAGGAACAATGTGTGAATGTCACCAAACTGGCCAGTGTACAGCAGTCTTACCTGAAAAATAAGTACCCTGTTGTCCATGGCTGGGTATTCGACCTGCATACCGGGTTTATTAAAGACCTGGAACTTGACTTTGGCAAAATCCTGAAAGACATCCAGGAAATTTACAACCTCACAGAGGAATAAGACCGGAGATCATCGTTCAAGGTCCCAAGGATATACCTGCTTCCATAGAACGGGGATAGCCTACCGGTTATACCCCAGTTCTTTCTTTAAGGAATCCGGTAGCTCCGGCAATTCGTGCCTGGGCAACAGGAAAGAAGTCAGTTCGGCGATCTCTTTAAAGATAACATGGCTGTCTGCCGCTGATTTAAGGTAGCCTGCCCCGGTGCTGCCTCCTGTGCCTACCCGCTTGCCAATGGTACGCTGTACCATATGGATATGCCTGTGGCGCCAGAGGGAGAGTAATTCGTCTATCTCCAGGAGCGTGCTCAGCAATTCATAAGGCAGGTGAAGCAGGGGATAATCGCGGTACAGCATGATAAAGAAAGCATTCCTGTTGGCCTGGACACTCAGCCTTCTGTCGGCAGGATAATCCTGCTCCTTCATGAAGAGGGTGTCAAAATTCTGCAGGTTCTGCTGCTCAGCAGGCAGCAGGCCGGCGGCATAATGGCTGCGGTAAGCCTGCCAGAAGGGATGTTCTGTGGTTTCAGCGGTCTTATGCTCTTGCCAATAAGTCTCTTCCTTGCAGAAAGGCATCCTTTCCAGCCAGCGATTCAGCAACACGATCAGGGATTCGTCCTGCTCTGCATCTTTTACTCTTTTAATATCTGCTTCGTTTAATTGAGACAGGTAATACTCTTTGCCAAAACGATGCTCATAGGAAAGCCCTAAAGCGGCTTCAATAATTTTAAACTGGATACTTTGAAAACCTGATGCCGGGCGAAGAAGATCGCGGAAATCCAGGAAATCCAGGGGGGTCATGGTTTCTATAACACTGATCTGCTCTACCAGGATCCTTAAGATAGAACAGATACGCTTCAACCGGTGTACGGAATTATAAATATCGGGGGAATTGTCTGCAACATTAGGTTGCTTGAAGATCGCACGGACAATGTCCAGCTCATGGGTGATCTGCTTGAACCACAATTCGTAGGTCTGGTGAATGATGATAAACAACATTTCATCATCAGCACGAATACCTTCTTTATCACTTTCAGGCTCCTGGGCATTCAATATTTTATCCAGTTGCAGGTATTCACTGTAATAAACCGGGGGGCGATTATTTATAGTATCCATAAGACCACGAAATTAATGATTTTCACAACATACTTCAGGATTTCAGCGCAATTATTGCCTTATGCCCTCTTCCGGATACCCGGGAAATAGAGGTCCTCCGGGCTGAAGAAATACCTAGCCGTATCTTTTCCTGCGGAG
>CAZFKK010000559.1:0-1939 GCA_964519735.1 uncultured Taibaiella sp. | reverse complement strand
CCTGAATGAATTCCTCGTGGACAGCAGAGTACTGGACTTCCCGGCTCCTTTTCGCTGGCTATTGGTCCGGGGAATCATCACTCCCTTCCGTTCTCCAAGATCTGCAGCCGCTTACCGTAAAGTATGGCGATCTGACGGTTCCCCTTTAATTGTCATGAGCCAGGCCCTATGCGATGCCGTACAACAGAAGGTGGACTTCCCGGTAAGCCTGGCTATGCGTTATGGTACGCCCAGCCCCCGTAAAGCGTTTGATCAACTGATCGCGCAGCATCCCCACCTGGAAGAAGTGACCGTATTTCCTCTCTATCCTCACTATACCATGTCCAGTTATGAAACGGCGGTAGCTTATGCCCAACATGTGCACCGGAAAAATGGCTATCCCTTTCAACTTAAATTCATAGCCCCGTTTTACCGGCACCCGGAATATATCGCAGCCCTGGCCGAAAGCATCCGGCCTTACCTGATTCCGGGAAATTATGACCGGATTTTATTCAGCTACCACGGATTACCGGAGCGGCATATGCGTAAAGATGACGAACAGATAGACAGGGTACGTAGCGGCAGGCAACAATTACCTTTTGACCTGCCTGCGGTGAACTATCAAAAACAATGTCATGAAACGACAAGGCTGACCGCTGCGGCCCTGGGCCTGAAAGAAGGCAGTTACGAAACCTCTTTCCAGTCCCGTCTTAAACAGGCCGGCAATGAATGGATCAAGCCTTATACCGCCTTACGGCTAACAGAGCTCCCCGGCGAAGGGGTCCGGAATTTGCTTGTGGTATGCCCTGCATTTATCAGCGATTGCCTGGAAACACTGGAAGAGATTGAAATGGAAGGAAAAAAGTCCTTCGAAGCATCAGGAGGCCACAATCTTTCCTATATTCCCTGCCTGAATGCACAGGAACATTGGGTGGATACTGTAGTAAGGTGGGTTACTGCCGCTAATCATTCCCCGTCCGCAGCAAAAATCCTTCATGACCTATGACTTTTTTTTACCTTAAAGCACTGCATATTATTTTTATCGTTACCTGGTTTGCCGGCATGTTTTATATCGTCCGGTTGTTCATCTACAGTGCGGAAGCGCAGCAAAAAGAAGAACCGGCTAAAAGCATATTGCAACAGCAATATGCCCTGATGAGCAAAAGGCTTTGGATGGGCATTACCGTACCCTCTGCAGTACTGACGCTGATATTCGGTCCCTGGGTACTTTGGAAAGGCAATTACCTGGAGCATTTTGGCTTTCATACCTGGTTGCATATCAAACTACTATTCGTTCTGTTGCTCTACGCCTATTTTTATAGCCTGCACCGTATCTATAAAGCCCAGCAGAAAGGGATTTATACCTATTCATCCCAGCAACTGAGGGTATGGAATGAAGTGGCCACCGTATTTTTAGTAGCCATCGTGATGCTGGCTACAGTAAAACAGGCCATGAGCTGGGCCTGGGGGTTAGCCGGGCTTCTGGCTTTCATCATTGCCCTGATGGCTGCCATCAGGATTTATAAACAATTAAGGAAATAAACATTTGTACCCCGACGATAACCTGGGTATGTCGCTATACAGGAGGAATGCTATTTATAAAATGGTGCAAAGAAGTTTCCGGTTAGTTACGGCTGGTCCATCTTGATTTATGTATTTTTGAGCTGGAAAAACAGTCCCGTTTATGATCAATCCACAAAAGATCAGTGAATACCTCCGCCTATTTCAGGAAATCACCCTGGAAGACCTGACCACACTTTTCCAGCTCTCCAAGGCGATACAGCTTCCTGCAGGGACCACCTATATCAGGGAAAATTCCCGGTTGCGTAAATTGGCTTATATCAAAAGCGGGTTGATCCGGGCCTGCTCCGTTACGGAAAACGGAACAGAACTGACAGTATTGTTACGATGGGAAGACCAATTTTTTGCCTCTTACGATAGCATCCTCTTCAACCAGCCT
>CAZFKK010000558.1:0-1947 GCA_964519735.1 uncultured Taibaiella sp. | reverse complement strand
CTCAGGAGGGTAGGGTTGCTCACGACTCAACTGATGCGGGACAAAAGGCGTTATGCCATTGTGATTATTATGGTATTGGCTGCGGTCATTACCCCTCCGGACTGGTTCAGTATCTTCCTGGTGGCCGTGCCTCTGGTGATCCTTTACGAAGCGGGAATCATTGTAAGCGGCCGCATTCTTAAATCGAAAAATGGTGCGCAACAGGAAACATTAGATTGGTAATCATGATCTTTGTTAATTTTTCACTGTTTTCAAAATTGAATACATAATCCGTTTTGCATTAATTATCTTTGACCACAAGTTTTGTACTTTAGTATGGATAGGAAGAAAATAATTGCTCTGGTAGCCGGGGGATATTCCGGAGAGTTCCTGATTTCTATGGGGACCGTACGGACTATTGAGCAACACCTGAATACCGCCCTTTATGATATTTATAAAATAATCATTAACAAGGAAGCCTGGTGGCATGAAACACCATCCGGCGAAAGGGTTGGGGTAGATAAGAACGATTTCTCACTCACTATTGCCGGGGAGAAAATTACCTTTGACGCCGTCTTTATTGCCATTCACGGGTCCCCGGGAGAAGATGGCAAGCTGCAGGGCTACCTGGATATGATCGGTATTCCTTATACGACCTGTAATTCTATCGTGTCTGCGCTTACTTTTAATAAAGGTTTTTGCAACAGCGTATTAAAGGATTTCAACGTCGTGCACATTGCTAATTCCGTTGTTTTGTACAAGCACCTGCCTTATTCTATTGGCGTATTGCTGGAAAAAGTGAAACTTCCGGTCTTTGTCAAACCGAATGAAAGCGGATCGAGCCTGGGCGTGAGTAAAGTTACGGCTCCGGAACAATTGATGGGCGCTATTGAAAAAGCTTTCCTGGAGGATGACCAGGTGCTGGTGGAAGAGTTTATCGCAGGACGTGAATTGACTATTGGTGTTTATGGCTTGCAGGGAAAGATTCATGCCTTGCCACCCACAGAGATTGTTTCGAAGAATGATTTCTTTGATTACGAAGCCAAATATGTGCCCGGAGCGTGCGAGGAGCTTACCCCTGCGCCTGTGGACAAAGATGTATTGGAACAGATCACCAGGAAGGCGGAAAGTATATACTTGCACCTGAATTGCAAAGGCATTGTACGTATCGACTTTATATTGGAAGCAAGTACTAATGAACTCTACTTCCTGGAAGTGAATACTATGCCCGGTCAGAGTGAAAACAGTCTTGTGCCCCAGCAGGTAAGCGCCGCCGGCATGAGCCTGACACAGTTTTACGGGGATCTTTTGAAAGAGATTATCTAAAAAAAGCATGCGGGATGTCCAAACCTATTCATAAAAGCTTTATAGCCAATTTCGCATACATCATATTGATATGTATTGGCTTGTACTGGTTATTTTTTGCTTCCTTAGGCTGGTTGACCGGCCACGGCGAGGAAATGACAGTTCCGAAAGTTTCCGGTAAGCAATTGGGAGCGGTAGTAGATTTGTTGCAAAAAGAGGGGTTTGAGATTGATATTGATTCTACTTATGATCCCGATAAAGATCCTTTGACGGTGCTGGACCAGCAACCGGAGGGGGGGAGTACGGTTAAAATCGGCAGGACTATCTTTCTGATTGTCAATAAACAAACACCTCCCGGAACACCGATGCCCAACCTGGTCAATCTATCTTACCGGAGTGCGGTCATGTTGCTGAAAAGCAATAAGCTGGTGCTGGGGGACACTACCCTGAGGCCTGATGTTGCACAGGGAGCTGTTTTAGAGCAACTATTCGATGGTCATCCCATTGTGGCAGGTACGATGATCCCACAGGGCAGCAGGGTAGACCTGGTGGTCGGAGATGGCTTGGGAAATAAGGAGATAAGCGTTCCGGAGCTGATCGGGGTCACTTATCCCGAAGCTGTAGCTATATTGAGTAGCAGTAATCTGCAATATACCGTTATCT
>CAZFKK010000557.1:0-1949 GCA_964519735.1 uncultured Taibaiella sp. | reverse complement strand
TGAAGATACCATGCAACGGTCCCATCCGGTAGAAGAACGAAAAATCCCCGGCACCCGGGAGGATAGCTTAAAGACAAATGCCAACCCGCTTTACGAGGGGGACAACAGGGATACTTTATAAGCGTAAGAATGAAAAATTTAAGAGCGTTCTTCTTGGCCTAAACACTATAAAAAAATTACCGGAAAAATTTAACCGCAAAAAGACAAACCGGGCATACGGGTCAGGCAGGATTCTTAACATTAGACTAATGAACAATAACCTTCCCATGCTGTTGTAGTACTACTTAAATTGGCTTTACCCAGGATTATCTTTCATTTTCAAACCTAAAATATCAAAAACAATTATGACAAACGCAACGGAAAAATCAGGAAAAATGCCCAATGGCCACCTTCACGAACTCTTTGTGGATGAGCTCCGGGATATCCTCGGAGCGGAACGCCAACTCTTGAAAGGGTTAAAGAAAATGGCTGCCGCAGCTGTAGGTGATACGCTAAGGGCTGCGTTCGAGACCCATTATACACAAACGGAAGAACAGATTGAACGACTAAAACAAGTGTTCCAATCCTTAGGACTGTCTTCCCGCGGGAAGAAATGTAAAGCGATGGAGGGCCTGCTGGAAGAAGCGGAAGAAATCATCGAAAGCTTTGAATCAGATGAAGAAGTTCTCGATGCAGCTTTGATTTCCGCTGCTCAGAAAGTCGAGCACTATGAGATTGCCAGCTATGGCTGCCTGGTCACTTATGCACAGCTAATGGAACATACAGAAGCCGAGCAACTGCTCAGCACTACACTGGCGGAGGAAAAAGAAACAGATAGCCTGCTCACAGATATCGCCCTTAAAGAAGCCAATACCGGCCATGTCGCTTAGTACGGTATCCTCTTTGCTTTACCTTACATAAGCTATCCTTTCGGGGTAGCTTATGTTATTATACTAAAGGGGACTCTTGAGAACAGTCTCCTTTCGATCTTTCATTATTGATTTCACAGGATAAATTCTTTATCCTGTGAAAATTAGTACCCTGGGATCGCTACTGGTATTGAGCGCCGTCTTCAGCAAGAATGAATCTATAGGCCTGAGCAAAAACAAAGAAACAATTACCTTCTGATCTATAAAAATAACGCTTAAACAAATATACTATGAGTAACAAAAAGCAGAGTGTCTTTGAAAAACTGGCAAACCGTGTGACGCAATGGGCAGGCTCTTCCTATGCTTTCGGCATAGCAGCAATTTTAATCCTGATATGGATAATTACGGGGCCTATTTTCGGGTATTCGGATACCTGGCAGCTCGTCATTAATACCGGCACAACAATTATTACCTTCCTTATGGTGTTCATTATCCAAAAAGCCCAGAATAAAGATTCAAAATCCATTCAACTGAAATTAAACGAATTAATTGCCGCCAGCACGCATGCCAGCAACAGAATGGTGGACATTGAAGATCTTGATGAAGAAGAATTGGATACTTTACACAAGTTTTATGAACATTTAGCTGATAAGGCTGAAGAAACCGAAGATATTCATCAGTCACATTCTATAGATGCGGCTAATGATGTCCAGCAACGGAAAATCCGTAAATAGTTGCATTCAGTATATTCCGCCCTAAAACAGAATACTATGCAGTTGGCCTTTGGCTGTATTTCCGGAATTGCCGGCACAGCCCTCATGAGTACATTTATGCTCGCAGCATCCATAATATCCGGGTTTAACTTCCGTATCCCCGTTATCTTAGGCACCCTGATTACTTTTAATACAAGGCGATCGGGAATGCCTTCTCAAAGTTTGTCTACACGGCTGTGGGGCTACGCGCTGCACTATCTGATCGGCATCGGCTTTGCCCTGATCTATCAGCAACTGGTGAGCACACGGATAAATCAAACCTATACGACCGCTTTAGTCTTCGGCGGTGTTGCGGGTATGTTGGCTGCCGGAGCCTGGCACCTGCTGC
>CAZFKK010000556.1:0-1951 GCA_964519735.1 uncultured Taibaiella sp. | reverse complement strand
TCATTTGTCCCCCGTGATGTTGTTTCCGCCGGCAGCGGGAGAGGGTGGGGTAAGCACAACTTTGATACAGCAATCCCAACAGGCGTATTTCCACTGGCAGTTCATTCCGGTTGTCCTGGTAGCCCTCATCAGCGGGACTCTGCTCCTGGTTTTATGGCTAAGGGTACGTAAAGTCCGGAGCATGCGCAGGCAACATCCCGTGACGCGTCTGGAGGGTATTCGCTTGATATGGACAGATTCACCCAGGGCACCATTCGCATTTTTGAAAAACCTTTTCTGGAATAAGGCCATACCATTTGAAGGGGAAACCGGCCAACTGATATTCAGGCACGAACTGGCACACATCAAACAAGGGCATACCTATGATAACCTGGTTTGCCAGGTGCTTACCTGTATCATTTGGTTCAATCCTTTTTACTGGATGGTCCAGAAAGAGCTGGCTATTGTTCATGAATTCATCGCGGACGAACATGCGGTAGCCGATCGGGATACCGGGACTTTTGCCAGAATGCTGCTACAGTCCTACTATAAGGGAAGCCTTATGGTACCGGAGCATCATTTTTTCTCTTCTGCTATAAAGCGCAGACTCACCATGTTACAGACGGCTACTCAACCCTCTTACGCTATGTGGAGAAAATTTGCCGTCCTGCCTTTTATAGTGGGCGTTGTTTTATCGTTCTCGTTTACTGCGGATAGTAACCAGATCAAGCGTAGTGGTCCTGCCAAAAAGCAAATAGTCGTTTTGCTGGACCTGGGGAACAGGGATCACAATGCCAGTAGCAAAGCCCATGGCTATACTCAAAAAGAGCTTTGCCTGAAAAGTGCGCTACGTATAAAGGAGTTGGCCTCAACCTATAATGTATCGATACAGTTTATTAAAGACCGGGATAAGGTATTGGCTGGCAAGGAGGAAAACCCTGATGTTTTCCTGACGCTCTATATGAGTAATACTCCGGGAAAAGAGCAGGCCAAAGGCGACTTTAACATTTATGTTCCTGCTGAAAACACTTATACAAAAACAAGCAATACATACGGCAATGCCATCCTGGATGCAATGGCATTGAACGGCATCATACCCGGTATTGAAAAAACATGTGGCCATGGGGACGTACCTTGTCATTGCAATGTACCCGCCACACAGTTGAGCATGCAGCATGGCGATCAGACTGCAGGCTTGTCCATCACCAAAGAAAGCCTCCATTTATTGAACCAGGCACAGGTACCTGCGTTACTCATGGTATTGGGTAATATAAAAAGCAAAGAAGGAATACGGCAACTTACAGATGATAGCCGTCTCGATGCCTTGTGTCATGCCATATTGACCGGTATTGTTCAGGGTGCAGTCGAAAAGAAAAATCTTCAACCCGCTCCGATAGGTCCCCTTAATAATATTGCCAACCTATGGATACCTTCGGCCGCGGGAGCAGAAGGCTGCAGGCCTAAGTAAGACGATTGCTACATATCTACCAAACCCATTTGTATAGCCATATGCACCAATCCTACACTTTGTATTTCTATACGGGCTATATTTGAAAATTATTTATCCCGGTTGAAACGCCATGCTTAGTGATGATGCACACGAAAAATTACAGACAAGTCTTTTTCCTCTTGCTCTGCTGTCTGCGGCTGATAGTAATGCCTGACGTAGCATCTGCTCAATATTCCGTCCGGGCGGAACAGCTTACGGATAGCGCTGATATTGCTATAGAAGCGGGCGATTTAGACAAGGCCGAGCTTTTCACCCACCGGGCGATTGCTCTTGCCCGTAGGGATGGTAATAAGGAACTGGAAGCCAAAATCCTGGTCAATCTTATTTCTATAAAGATAGAGCAGGAAAACAACATCAACATAGACGAATGGTATGAGCGTGCGCTGAAAATCATCAGTAAACTGAAGGACAGCGTAGAATTGGCCAACCTGTGGAATATCAAAGCCAGGCAACTGATGTACA
>CAZFKK010000555.1:0-1959 GCA_964519735.1 uncultured Taibaiella sp. | reverse complement strand
CTTTACCCCTAATGGTGATGGACGGAATGATTTTTTCTTTCCAAGGCAAATGATGAGTCATGGCGTCCGCACATTCAGGATGCAGGTGTTCAACCCTTCCGGCCAGGTTGTTTTTGAAACCGGCAACCGGGAAGGCAGGGGCTGGGATGGAACACTGAATCAGCAGGCACAACCTGCGGGTGTGTACGTATATACGATTCAAGTCGCGTTTGATGATGGCGGGCAAGAGACGTATCATGGCAATGTGACCTTGATCCGGTAGATGTATCCATTCTACCCTGTAACTTTTTTCCTGTTATTGCAATGGAACTATGATACAGAATTTAATGATCCTTCTGTTAACGTCTGTTAATTTGAGTTAATGTAGGTTAACTAAAAAAGATCGGATGCTCATTTAGATTAATTTAGCAGTTCATCTTTATTAAAGCAGTCCAAACATGAAGAGATTTAAGGTTTACATGTCCTTTTTTTTATTCTTTGTCGCGGTGACTCCCGTTATGGCCGAACCTGTTAGTGAGATAGTAGCGCAGCAAGCAGCTATCAATTTTATATTGTCAAAGTCTGGTGGCCGTTTGCAATCAATTACATCGAAATCTTTTGGCCGGCTTTCCGACAAAGGTGCGCCCTTGGTTTATTTGTTTGGCTTGAATAATGATCAGGGTTTTGTGTTGGTTGCTGCCGACAATGCGGCAACGCCTATCCTCGCTTATTCTTTGGATCAGGGCTTTCCTTTAAGTAATATGTCCCCTGAAGTGACCTATTGGATTAATAATTATGAACATCAGATAGATTATTTAATAACGAATAATGTAGTAGCAACGGACAAGGTTGTCGCTGAATGGAAATCGGTTTTAAATGGCACTCCAGGTATTGTATCTAAACCAACTCAATCGGTAGCACCATTGTTGACTACAAACTGGGATCAGGGTGCCTATTACAATCAACTATCTCCGGTTTCCGGCGGTAAAAACACACCTACTGGTTGTGTGGCAACCGCCATGGCAATGATTATGAAATACTGGAACGCGCCGGCGTTTGGCGTGGGGGCTTATAGCTATAATACCTCTTATGGTAACCTATCTGCTGATTTTGGCGCAACAACATATGAATGGTCGCTGATGCCTAATAAACTGACCGGTGCTTCGTCCGCTGCCGCAAAAAATGCTGTGGCGACACTTATGTACCATTGTGGAGTAGCTGTAAGAATGAATTATGCACCAGGCGGGAGCGGAGCTCAGGTGGTAACTAATGGAGCTTCTCCTTCTGCATTAAATGCCTTTAAAAAATATTTCGGATATAAAGCCACCACAACAGGTAAATATCGCAGTAGCTATACGGATGCGGCATGGATCAGTTTGTTGAAGGCCGAAATGGATGCTTCCAGGCCGGTATTGTATGCCGGCTACGACAACCGGGCGGGCGCCGGCCATGCATTTGTTTTCGACGGATATGATGAAACGGATAAATTCCATATAAACTGGGGCTGGTCGGGTAGCTATAATGGTTATTTCACTGTAGATAATCTTGTGCCGAGTGGCACAGGCACCGGCGGTGGTAGCGGGAAGTATAACGACGGGCAACATGCTATCGTAAATATTGTGCCTAAAGAACCGGGCGAACTTCTGGATACCTTGGGGCTGGTACTGAGTAATGAGTTGCTTTTGTCCCAAAACGAAATAAGTGAAGGAGATAGTTTTACCGTTACCGCAGCGGTCAGCAATATCGGTCAGCTTGATTATGAAGAGGGTTATTTACAAGCTGAAGTGTATAAAGCTGCCGACGGAAGTTTCCTAACGTCCTTCGGCCGGGTCTCCCGGCAGAATTTAATTACGGGATCAGATACTACTTTGCGCTTTTTCTTCAAAGGGAGCTCCATACTTAAAGCGGGAGATTATTTCATAAATATCGTTTACCTGGATCCTTTGACCGGAGATTGGTTGCAGTTGGCAGATATTACTG
>CAZFKK010000554.1:0-1967 GCA_964519735.1 uncultured Taibaiella sp. | reverse complement strand
CTGCCTTGATCATTTCTCCTTCTGCGGCAGCATACAGGAAGTCCAGGTTAAGGGTTACACTGGTATAATGATAGGCGGCTTCCAGGCTCACTATAGCCCAGCCGATGGCCTCATCTATCACCAGGGACATCATTCCGCCATGAATATTGCCAAATGGATTGCACATTTCCTTCCGCACCAAAACCGTTATTTCTGCCCTTCCTTTTTCTATATGATCCAGCCGGGGTTGCAACCAGTTGCCAGCCGGGGAACGGGACTCTGTAATTATACTACCCTCCAGGGCCTTCATGCCTGCCAGCACATTTGCTATCATTATAATAAATTAATTTATTTAAGCCGTGCAAAGCTACAATCTATTATCTTTGTTTCATTCAAAAATTACAATTTTATGACCATCACCCAATTGGAATATGTAGTTGCGGTAGCTACTTACAAAAGTTTTGTTGCCGCAGCCGAAAAAAGCTTCGTTACCCAACCCACACTTAGCATGCAGATCCACAAGCTGGAGGAGGAGTTAAATGTGCGTTTGTTCGACCGCAACAAACATCCTATCGTTTGTACGGAAATAGGCCTTGAAATCGTGAAACAGGCCAAAATAATCCTGACAGAAGCTTCTAAAATCCCGGAATTGGTACAAGACAGGCAAAGCAAGGTCAGCGGTATCTTCAGAATGGGCATTATCCCTACCCTATCTCCTTACCTACTGCCACAATTACTGGAAAGCCACGCGCAAGCACATCCTGAGCTCAAATTGGTAGTTACCGAAATGCAAACCAGGGATATGATCAGGAAACTAAAGGACGACGAAATGGATTGTGCCTTGTTAAGCACGCCCCTGGAAGACAATCATATTAAAGAATATCCGCTTTTTTATGAATCCCTCGTAGGCTACTTCGGAAAGGAGGAAAAGGCATTGGCCAAAAGAATGGTGCTTCCCGAAGATATAGACCTGCAAAAACTATGGATGCTGAACGAAGGTAATTGCCTGCGGAACCAGGTATTGAATCTATGTAGTGAACATATCGAAAAGCTCCAGGAATCAAGGCCCTACCAGTATGAATCAGGCAATGTGGAGACACTGCGCAAAATGGTGGATAAAAACGGAGGCTTCACCATTCTGCCGGAGCTGGCTACCTTTGAATTTACAGAAGACCAAAGCGAACAGGTACGCTATTTTGAGGCGCCGGAACCCGTGCGGGAGATCGCCCTGGTTACCAACACCCATTTTGTTCGTTTATCTGTGCTACAGACCCTGATGGACGAGATACTAAAGCTCGTGCCTGAAAAAATGAGGGTCCAGAAGAAAAACCGTAAGATTTTAAGGATACAAGCTGCAAAATTATAAAGCAGTTTACCCCCCGATACCAGGCTCCTTAAGGTATTGCTGGAACAAGGCCAACCCTTTTAATTTTTCAGCATCCAGGATATAATGAATATTCTGCTCATAATAGGTTTTAAGATCATAGGGAGCATAAGGGGTAGCCGCTATTACCTCAGGGATATGTTCCAGGCCCTGTGCATTGGCCGCATCAAATTCCCGGAGGAAGGATTCCGGAAGTTCTTTATTGGCCACCCATGCTGCAAATACAAAGGGTAAACCTGTAAAGAGCTTCCAATGTTCCGCCAGATCATAAACATAGGGGAATTCATCCTGGTGGACCAGCGCCCGGTCTCCGATGACTACACCGGCAGTTGTCCCGTCAATAAGGTCTATGAAATTTTCCGGCGCAGGCAGCAGGGTCACCTGTTTGCCCCAGTAATGTTTTAAGAGGATCCGGGCCAGTCTTACTGAAGTTCTGGATTGATAGTCCAGGTAAACTCTTGCTACCTGCGCCATAGGCACTTTACTGAAAATGCATACGGAAGCCACCTTACCATCTGCAGCAATACCATAGTTGGATACAATACGGGCATTGGGAATCAGCGACATAGCAGCAACGGGCACCAGCCCCATATCTGCAGTACCG
>CAZFKK010000553.1:0-1972 GCA_964519735.1 uncultured Taibaiella sp. | reverse complement strand
ATCCTGTACCGCATCGGCCAGGAACTGCTGCAAAACATCCTGAAACATGCCCATGCCACCACGGCCTGGCTGATGATCAAACAACTGAATCAAAAATTAAGTATTATTGTGGAAGATAATGGCAGCGGGTTTGCCCCTGAGGAGCAGCAAAACGGGTATGGGTTGCTCAACCTGCAATACCGGGTCAAAGCGCTGGAAGGTACCTTACATGTGCAATCCGGCAAGGGCCGCGGCACCACGATCCATATTGAATTTGACCTGGACAAATTAAAAACAAAAACTTCCCTGGTATAATGATAAATATTGCCATAGCTGACGACCACCCCATGATCATCAACGGGATCAAAGACATCCTGTCCGACTGTAACCACATCGCCTTCACCGGCACTTATACGAATGGCCGGGAGTTGATGGAAGGGCTCAAAGAAGGATTACCGGATATTCTCCTGCTGGACATCCAGCTTCCGGATAAAACAGGGGACAGGCTATTGCTGGAAATCCTGAAGAAATATCCGGACTTTAAAGTCATCGCGCTCACTAATTTTGACAGCACCTTGTATGTAAGCAATATGATCCACAACGGCGCCAAAGGTTACCTGCTGAAGACTGCAGATAAAAAAACATTGGTCACCGCCCTTGAAGCTGTGTACCGTGGGGAAATATACATCGAACCTTCCATGAAAGAAAAAGTGGACCTGATCGAGATGGGGGTGACCCGCACCCTGGCGTCTAAATTTATCCTGACGGCAAGGGAGAAAGAGGTGCTGCAACTTATCGTGAACGGCATGACCAATACGGAAATAGCGCAGGCCCTATTCCTGAGTATTCATACGGTAGAAAATTACCGGGATAATCTCCTGTTGAAGATGGAGGTGAAAAATACTGCGGCTATGGTCAAAAAAGCATTGACCCTGGGTTGGGCGGAATGAGTTTAACGTATCAGGGTAATATTCCCTTGGTAGGATTCTTTCCGGTCCTGGTCAAACAGGGCTTCTATATGGTAAATATAAACACCTACCGGTTGCTCAACACCATTAAATCGCCCGTCCCAACCTCTCCCTTCGCGACTTCTTGTTTCAAAGACAATTTGCCCCCAGCGGTTGAACACCTGCAGGTTGAAACTCCTTAAACTTTCTGATAAAAACTGCCTGGGAAAGAAGTAATCATTAATACCATCGCCATTGGGCGTAAAAGCGTTTGGAATATCTATGTAACAGCCCTTACGTACTTCAACAGCTTCTGTCGTACTACATCCCTCGCGGTTGGAAACGGTTAAGATATAGGAACCGGGATGCTGCACCGTAATGAACGCGGAAGTAGCACCGGTATTCCAGGAGTACTTGTCACCGGGTTGATGAAGCCATCGGTTGCCCAATTGAAAAGGGGAGCCCTTCCAGCACAATAGGGTATCAACACCAAGAGCAACATAAGGTTGCGGCGCAACGTATATCGTATCGGCCACTTTCCTGGCCGGGCAAATGGGGAATCGGGCCGTAAGGGATACAGGAACCAGCCCCGGAACATCAAAGGCTTTGGAGAAGGAATCGTCCAGAGAATAGAAATGACCCGCTGCACCGAAATCCCAATGATGACTCAGGGTTATAGGCGCTTTTTCTGTATAAAAAGTAACCTTCTCCCCAACACAAGTGCTATCGCGATCCCGGCTAAAGACAAGTTCCTTTATGGGCGCCTCCACGATTAAATCCTTAAAAACAGTATCCTTACATACAGCCCCTTCCCCCATAAGTGTTATCCGGAAGGAGCCACTGCTTTGATAAATATGATAAGGGCTACTGGCTGATGAGTGTCTGCCATCTCCAAAGTCCCATAAAAACTGCTCAAAATGCGTATCGGAGACATTATTCAACAACAGGGTATCGCCCAGGCAGAGCAAGGAATCAGCTTCCCAAAAAACATGATATGCCTCTTCCTCAATTTTAAAAAACAAGGTGGTATCACACCCCGTAGAAGT
>CAZFKK010000552.1:0-1973 GCA_964519735.1 uncultured Taibaiella sp. | reverse complement strand
ACTCATACCCAATATAACTCAATTGCAACAAATGCCTGCCGGTATCCAGATTCAAGATATGAAAAGTGCCGTCAAAATCGGTCACTGTGGCTACATTTTCTGCTAAGGATATAACAACACCGGGTAAACTACTTCCGGCATCCGTCACCCGTCCTTTGATACTCCCTTTCTGCGCCTGCACCTGGATAATACCTGCGACGATCCCTACTAAAGTCAAAAAATACCGCATTATCTTCATTTTTGAAAGGCAAAACTACAGGGCCAATGTTTACTTAAACTAAACTATTGTTTACCTAATTGTTAAGTCTGAGGAGGCATGCGGGTAGTGAATACAACAACGCTATTGAAGCATGATTTTGTGCTTATGGAAATTCCATCAATTCAAATTCGTAGAAATAACCATTAATATATTAATAAACACAACATTCTGTAAGGAATACTCATTTAGTCCGCAATTAATAATGAAAAGAAAATTGATCGATATATTAATTTGTTGTTTTCTTTTGGTCGAAGAATTTGCAATATTAATAACATAGATTTTCTTTGTGTTTAAATATACTATACATGGAAGGTGCATTTTTGCTGGAAGTCAGTAAAAGGATCAGGCAATACAGGCAAGAAAAAAGATTGACCGTACAGGAACTGGCAGACCGCTCTGCAGTAAGCAAGGGATTAATTTCCCAAATAGAAAACGGGCGAAGTATCCCCTCCCTACCTGTATTGTTCAGTATCATACAGTCGTTAGAATTAGAGATCGGGGAATTTTTTAAAAACCTGAGCATACAAGATGCACATGTTGTCGTACAACGCAAGCAGGACTATGTATCATTTGAAAAGGAAGATGCAACAGGGTTTCTGTACCGTCGCATTTTCGTCAACAACATACCTGCTGCCACGCTTGATTTTGTGCTTCTTGAATTGGATACCCATGCAATACGTGAAAAAGTATCTACGGAAGCCTATGAATATAAATACATTCTAAAAGGCGAAGTTGATTATTATATAAACGGGAGTGTTTATCATCTGTCAGAAGGTGATTCCCTATTCTTCGATGGCAGATTGCCTCATGTGCCTAAAAATACCGGTCAGGAAAAGTGCATCATGCTTATTGTGTATTTTTTCAACCAAAAATGAGGTAGCCCGGATGAAATTATTCCTGTTCCAGGACAGACAACCAATATCAATAATTTAAGGATTACCCGGGCAATGGGTATCATAAGCTAATATGATTTTTATTAGTGTAGATTGATAGGGTATTAAGGGAGGGAGCTGCTATCCGGATAACGGTTCATGTACCTTCGGAATGCTTCTTTATATAAAATCATATGCGGGTCCACAGGCGGATACACGGTGGTATCTATAGAAGAATCCTGCGGGGCAATTGTAGCAGCACTTTCCGTCATCGACCCGGGCCTTAGATCCGAAGGGGGTATTATTTTGGCAGCTCCCTTGTCTTCCGCGGCCTGTTCCGCAACAGGCAGGCAGGAAGCCATAACCAGGATAGCAAAAACAAATATCCCGGTCCAAACTTTATACTTCCCTAAACATCGATTGTTCTTCATGATCTTTTCCATACGCAAAAAAACTATTCCTTAATATGCTCTTCCTTGTCTCTATCCCTTTACCTGATTAAGGTGACATTCCCGTGAAAAACTTCGGCTGTCTGCCCGCTATAACGGAGCGCTATGGAATATACATACACACCGGCAGGCTGAGCGACACCATTAAAATCACCATCCCAACCCCTGCCCCGGGTATCGGTAGTGATAAATAAAACCTGGCCCCACCGGTTCTTGACCTCCATACGGAAGGAGCTGATCCCCTGTGACTGCGATTGACGAGGGAAGAAGTAATCGTTAATCCCATCGCCATTAGGGCTGAAAGCATTAGGTATATCCAGGTAACAACCCCTGGCCACCCTCACCTCGTCGCTGCCGGCACAGCCCCAGGGTGTAGTGACCACAAGGTTGTAT
>CAZFKK010000551.1:0-1975 GCA_964519735.1 uncultured Taibaiella sp. | reverse complement strand
ACCGCTTGAGGTTTCGACTTGGAGGGAAGGGACGCAACGTGTAAATGAGCCCTTCCATACTCCCGGATAGTGGATTGTGCCACAACCCCTCCTAATTGCATGGCCATTAACTGCGCACCATAGCAAACACCCAGTACGGGTACCTGGGCTGCCCATTGAGCTATCTCGGGCTTAGGGGCCTGGGGATCATTAACTGAAAAAGGACTACCGGAAAGGATCACACCTTTAATGTCAGGCGTAATTTCTACCGGTTTCAGGCAGGGAACAATTTCGCAATACACATTCAACTCGCGAATGCCTCTGGCAATCAGCTGGGTATATTGAGACCCGAAATCTAAAATTAGGATTTTTTCCGTCATGAAATAGAGTACAAAATCGAAGTAAAGGATGCTGTTCGTTTAATTTATGCTTCTGCTGCCGGTCCTCCAAAAGTAAAAGGTAATCCATTAGGTTGTTCCTGGTCTTTAATCACACCATTTTGTGCTTCATAACGCTTGATATTGTCAATAAGTGCCCGCATGAGGCGTTTTGCATGCTGCGGGGTCATGACCACCCTGGATTTTACCTTGGCTTTAGATACCCCTGGCATCACATTCGCAAAATCAATTACAAATTCGGCAAAGGAATGGGTAATGATAGCCAGGTTGGCATAAGTGCCATCAGCCATTTCTTCTGATAATTCTATATTGATCTGTTGCTGTGGTTGTTCCGGTTGTTGATTGTCCATACTATCGTTTTTAATATTTTTTGAAATTGAGGCACAAAGGTAATTGTTTCTGCGCAACCGCATAAAAATACCTGTGCTCATTTAGTACGTAACTCCTAATGATGAAAATGCATCAATCACTATAATATACCCTATTTATTAAATAAACAAAAAGGGCATTGTATTTTCATCTTTCTGTTAACACTCCTATAAAAAAACTCAGGAACATTGATGATCAATGTCCCTGAGCCAGCGTATAATAAAAGCAAATCCTTACAATTCCAGTAATGCCTTGACCGGATCTTTACCCAGAAGCAATAATGCCGGTTGCTCCAACAATTCCTTAACCCGCACCAGGAAACCCACGGATTCCCGTCCATCTATAATGCGATGGTCATAGCTTAAAGCCAGGTACATCATAGGGCGGATCTCCACCTTGCCATTAATGGCCATAGGACGCTCCTGGATTTTATGCATCCCCAGGATAGCAGACTGCGGAATATTAATAATAGGCGTGCTCATCAGGGAACCGAATACCCCACCATTCGTTAGGGTAAATGTTCCGCCGGTCATTTCCTCAATACTCAATTTATTATCCCTGGCTTTTGTCGCCAGCTCGACCACTTTCGCTTCTACTTCAGCCATGCTCAGGCTCTCCGCGTTACGAATTACCGGTACTACCAAACCTTTAGGCGCAGATACGGCAATGGATATATCACAATACTCATGATAAATAACGGATTCTCCGTCAATATAAGCATTTACGGCCGGCCACTCCTGCAGAGCGATACAGCAAGCTTTGGTAAAAAAGGACATAAAGCCCAGGTTTACACCATGCTGCTCCTTAAATTTATCTTTATACTGCTTACGTATTTCCATGATCGGCCCCATGTCCACTTCATTAAATGTAGTCAACATGGCCGTAGTATTCTTAGCTTCTACCAGTCTGCGGGAAATTGTTTTACGCAGGTTGCTCATCTTTTGGGGACGGTCTTCCCTGCTAAATAATTCTTTACCCGGCGTACGACCCGGATTCTCCAGGGCAGCCAACACATCATTCTTCAAGATACGTCCTAAAGTGCCGCTGCCTTTTACTCCTTGGGGACTCATCTTCTTGTCTGCCATGATCGCATTGGCTACAGGAGTGGCCTTTACATCAGCGGGGGCCGGCACAGGAGTAGCAGGCTGAGCTTCTTTAACCGGCTCTGCGGCAGTTGCTTCCTTTGCAGGTTGTGCTACCGGAGCTGCAGTAGCAGGCCTTTCCGCGGT
>CAZFKK010000550.1:0-1980 GCA_964519735.1 uncultured Taibaiella sp. | reverse complement strand
GTGTGTATCACCCCTGCCATTTTACCGCAGGCGAGTATTGTTTCATGCACCTGGATATCACGAAAGAATTGTTGTACCATATAGATTTCAACCCTTATTGTAAAAAGGCCTTGGTGGATTACTTTAAAGATCCTGCAAATAACGGTACACAACTGCCGGCTTGTAGCATCGGGCCGGTCGTGCAGGATGTGATCCGGGATATCTCTGAATGTAAGGAAACCAATAAGGCGGCATATGATGCGTTTATGGAGCACCAGGTGAGCCGGCTGCTGAACGAGTTCAATGAACAGATGCCGCAATTGTTGACGCATAAAAGAAAGGATCATATCACCAAACTGGTAGATAGCATGGCGCTGTACATCGAAGCCCGCCTGGACCAAGCGCTCGGCCTGCAAGGCCTGGCGGAAGAGGCAAAGGTGAGCAAGAGCACGCTGAACCGCTGTTTTAAACAAAGGGAAGGCATGCCGGTAATGGCCTTCGTGTTTTCCCGGCGCATGATCGAGGCCCGGCGACTGATCAGAACGACGAATAAGCGTATTTCGGAAATCGCTGCACAGGTAGGCTATAGGGATGTGGATTACTTTGCCAAAGCGTACGAGCGGTACTTCAAACGAACGCCCGGGGAAGAGCGGGAATAGAAGGCGCAAGGTGTGAAGATGTTTGCGCTCTGTAAGCGTCAGTGGCTGGGCTGCTGGCGCTTTTTTGATTCCCCGCAGATGGACGCTGATTTTGATGAGTGGTGGCTTGTTGATGGTTCTTTGCTTTGAAATTGACGCAAATGTCCGCCAAGGATCAACGCTGTTCAACTGTATATACCCGGTACTCATAATGGAGCCTTTCTAGTAAATAGGGCTGAAGGTATTTTTGATCAGCGTGAATCTGCGGAAAAGAAATTATACCTTCCCCTTCCGGATACTCTCCCGGAGCGCTGCCTGTAAAGCAGAGTGCTTCACAAAATCCCTTTTGCCAATACGGTTGGCGATGATGATGCCTTCAATCTTATAGCGATGATAGGTAGAGGAGGAGATGCCCATGTAGGCCATCACTTGCTGTTTGGAGTACAAACGCTCCAGCGCTGGCTGGAGATCCGTTTGTTCTTGTTCGGTTTTGACGGGTAGGGACAGGTCGGCAATGCGCTGGTTGATGTCCTGCAGGGTGGCTACTATTTGTGTCAGCAGGTGGATTATTTGTTGTTGCATCAGATTATTTGCGGTTACATGAAATGGGCCGGACCTGCCACGGGCGGCCCGGCTGAATAGAGGTGAAGGTCCCGGCACCGACCGCAAATCAGACCCCTGCCCCCACGCAAACAGTACAACACCTCACTTCTTGCAAAAGATTGCCGGGTAGCCCGCATCGGAACTACATCCGGGAAAGGTCAGGGAAAACAAAAGACTATTCGTCCCCGAAGCCTCCCTGCTGCAGAAAATGAATCAAAATTCGGGTAAATAAAAAAAGTTGAATCGATCTTCTGTCTTTTGAGAGGTACGATCATGCGAACTTTACTCAAGCAAACAGGACCTGCCGCGGGCAGCGGTAAAGAACACAATTTTTTCTCCTTTCAATCCTTAAAAATGCACCACAACAAATCCTCTTCACCCAGACGCAACCCGGTGTTCTTCCGGAACAGCGGCACCGTCTTGGCCGAAGCTTTGTTGCTGCATAGCCGGCACCCACCCTGATTTTTTGGAGGGAAGTAGGATCCTTGAAGCCGCACTGTTTTTTTTAACCACATAAATTTAAAACAATGAAAAAGTATCTGATTGTATTCTCTTTTCTGGCTATCAGCATAGTAAGTGCAGCCAGCCCAAAGCCACAGCAAACCCTTGGCGGTACGCTGATGGCCAACCGCAGTTTGTCTAAAGACACCTGCTATATTATGGATATCTGCCTGATTGTGCCTACCGGGCGCAGCCTGACCATAGAAGAAGGCACGCATATCCGTTGTGCGCCTTTCACCAGCCTGATCATCCAGCAAGG
>CAZFKK010000549.1:1561-1982 GCA_964519735.1 uncultured Taibaiella sp. | reverse complement strand
CCCGGTAGATTCCTTTTTAGGAGAAATGATGATTACCGTACCCGGCAATAATTGTGATGTATGGCTCCTGGTACATACCATTGACTCCGCAGTATTTAAGGCTTATAACATTACCGCTGCCGGTTTTAATCCTGAACCTGTAATTTCAAGGACCGGCACGGAGATCTATGGCAAATTGATTTCAAATGTCTTTGGCGCTAATTATAACTGGGGAGCCTATGCTCTCGGGAATATGGCCGTTTCACCGGATAGAACCAAACTGGCACTTGCTTCAAGAGCAGGCGGCCTGGGTACCCTTGTCAGCCAGACAGGCACGGCCAATGGTACCATGGTCTGCAAATTTGAAGCAGGTACCGGTGTGGTTTCAGACGCTATCATTTTAGATACCCTGGAAAATTACGGTGTGGTGTTCTCCCCCGAT
>CAZFKK010000549.1:0-1551 GCA_964519735.1 uncultured Taibaiella sp. | reverse complement strand
TGGGTACGAATTTAGCCCAATATGATATCAGTAACTTCAATACCGCTGCCATTGTCAGTTCCAAAACGCATATAAAAGCCCTTAAATTAGGAGACGTGTACGGTTTTAAATTATATAACGATACGATTTACCTGGCATTAGGAGGCGTAGCAGCCTATCCCTATATGATGCGTATCAATAACCCTAACCTGGCAGGGTTGGCCTGTAATTTCCAGGATAGTGCGGTGAACCTGGTCCCTACGACTATGGGTAGGTATGGCTTACCTAACGAGGTCGTTTTTCCTTATCCTCCACGGATCATTAATGAGTTAAGCCTGGATACGCTCCTGTGTGCCCCTTCCGGCTCATTTCCGGCGATGAGCATCACAGCACCTGCCGAATACAAATTCTATACCTGGCAGGATGGCCTCCAGGTGGGTGATCGCCAGCTTACAGACCCCGGCACTTACTGGCTGACCAGTGAAGATGGTTGTCATCGACGTACAGATACCTTTATCGTGAAGCATGTTGTTTTTGAACCTCCGGTAATCACGGTGAATATACATGAGCTGGGCACGACCTTCCCTTACGGCACTTATCAGTGGCTTGTGGATGGCGAGGTCATCAGTGGCGCCACAAGAAGCGTATATACCGTATTGAAAAATGGCAACTACCAGGTGATCGTCAGTAAAGGATCGGGCTGTATCGATACTTCAGACGTTTATCCGGTGACGAATGTGACGCTCATTAACGAGAAACAATCTACTGCTGACCTGATACGTATCTACCCGAATCCAGCTAACGATATCGTGCATATCCATAGTAAGGTGGCGGTGAATGTCTCTCTCTTCACCATCGAAGGCAAATTGGTGAAAAATGTAGTGCAAGCCACCAGCCTTTCGCTTCATGAATTGGCCGCAGGTGTTTATCTCCTACATATTTACCATCCTAATGGCAACCTGTTAAAAGTAGAGAAGGTAACTAAGGTGCAATAATTTCCATTGAATATCATCTTTATTCAGGACCTGCTTTCCATTCCTTTTCTACTCCATTTATAACACAAAAAATATTTTTATGAATAATCCTATAATTTCAGCATTCTTCAACCTGCCTCCAACATGGAGACCGTACTTCCTGTTCTTTCTTTTATTATTCCCGTTCCCGGGCAGCAAAGCAACCGCCCAGGTATCCGATACTATAGGGAGGGGTACTGCTACTGCCAATATATACGGTCCCGCTAAAATAAGCTCGATAGGCACTACTAATGCGACCCATTCCACTAAAATCATCAATTTATTCACGCAAACAGAACTTGCGAACATCGGCATCTATCCCGGCGCTGTTCTTAACTCGATCGCCTGGCAGAAAAGTGGCACCGGGGTGCTGATCAATGGAACTACGGTAAATATTACGGTAAGTTTACGCTCCAATATTGACAGCATTTCCTATAGCCAGGAAATAACGGCCAATAAATACATCAACGACTATGTAGGCAGCAATTTCACTTTTGCCGGCTCCCAGTTGTTCTCTCCCACGGGCACCAATTTCCCGGCCACCACAGCCACCTGGGTG
>CAZFKK010000548.1:0-1983 GCA_964519735.1 uncultured Taibaiella sp. | reverse complement strand
GTCAATTGCCCTTGCAAAGCCTGCACCCGTGCTGCTATGTTTTCAAGCCCCATGCCCGTATGTTTTCCGGAAGTATCAAATCCTACGCCATTATCTTCCACAGTAATGGCTATTACCTGTTCCTGCGCGACCAACTGCACCAGCGCCTTAGTCGCCTGCGCATGCTTCACTATATTATTCACCAGTTCCTGGATGATCCGGTAGATGGTCAGCCTCAGGCTCAGCGGCATTTTATCAAACTGTCCGACCGCCTGTACCACCAGGTCAATGCCGGCAGCATCAGCTACCTGGCGGCAATACAAGAGTACCGATTCTTCCAGGCTATGTTGAATTAGGATATCCGGGGTAAGGTTATGCGCTGTTTTTTTTATTTCAGAATGTAAGCTATCCAAGATATGCTCCACCATAGGGTACACTTTGGATACGGCACCGTGCTCCGTTTCATTTTTCAACAGGTGGATATTCAGGGATAAAGCGGAACATAAGCCACCTAAACCATCATGAAGCTCTCTTGCGATCCGTGCCCGCTCCTTCTCCTCACCGCTGATATGCGCCTGCAGCAGTGCAATTTCCTGTTGCTGCCGGAGATTCTGCATATTTTTACTATGGATCCTTTTCCTTTGTCTCGTGCTGAACAGGATAAAGAGCAGCAATCCTGCAGCGCTGACAAGAGCGAAGGTGACTAAAAGGTTTTTATTCCGGATGCGGTTATCCTGCGCCTGGATCAACAACTCCTTCCGCGCGATTTCCTCATTTTTACGTGCCACACTGAATTTTGATTCCAGCACATTCACTTTATTGATGATATTCTGATGGGCTATGCTATCATTCATACTGGTGTACAGCACCAGGTAGCGGTAAGCCTTATGAAATTCCTGCTTCCTGGCATACAAATCTGCAAGATCATGGTACACATACAGCAGGATTCCCGATTGAAGGCTGTGCAGGCTTCCGTTCATTGCCTGCAACAGGTATTTTTCCGCAGTGTCGTATTGACGAAGGTTGGTGAGCGCTACTCCCATTCCCTTATACAACCTGTTCCGGAAAAAGGGGGTTATATCCGCTTGTATTTCCTCTGCTTTTTTAAAATAGCTCATCGCCTTACCAAAATCGGACATTTCATTACACACAGATCCCAGGTTAAGCAGGGCTACATACTGGCCTTGCAACAACCCGTGGGTACGGGCAACCTGGTAAGACTTATGAAAATACACCAAGCTGGAATCCCAAAGCCGCAGACTTTTGTAAGCATACCCTCTGTTGTTATAGTTCGAAGCCAGGTTGCTGTAGTTTTTCCTTTCCTTCGCAAATCGTTCCGCCTTATCCAGGTAGGCCATTATTTTTACCGGAGCATGATTCAATTGGACCATCATACCCGCCAGGTTTTGATAGATATAATCCACATTTACCGGGGGACTCATGCTGTCCGCAAAAAAGATGGCTTTATAGAAATAAGTCATCGCCAGCTCCGACTCATTCATCTGGTGGTACACATTTGCTATATTATTCAATACCGAAGGAATGCTTCTCCTTCCTTTTTCACTGCGCCGCAAATAAAAAATAGCTTCTTTATAGCTCGACAATGCCGCGGCATAATCATTCTTCTGCAGGTAGGCATTGCCCTGGTAGAGCCGGATCGCCCCTTTTTTTAAATAAAAGCGACTACCTTTAGTTATGGAAAACAGGCTGTCCAACTGGTGTATGGCCTGATCCGGGTTTTCGAGGATCAGGGCCTCTATTTCCGTCATCTGCATTCTTAAGTGTAGTGTATCCTGATCCTCTATATAATCGTAGCGGATATCAGGCGCCTTTTCTATCTGCGCGGTAGCGGCTATCGGACCCGGCAAAAACAGCCCTATGATTACCAGGAAATTACAAATGCGTCTCATCCATCTTTTCATTTCAGAATGAAAGGTAAAAAATAAATAAAGAGGAAGGGTATCAGGCATCAAAAATTCGGTAATTATACCGAGTAAAATAAGG
>CAZFKK010000547.1:1675-1994 GCA_964519735.1 uncultured Taibaiella sp. | reverse complement strand
ACTTTCTAGATTTTCCGAGACTGTATAAGGCCCAGGGACTAACCCAGGATCTATTGTTTAAAACTCATAGATTAAGGATGGCACCTTCCTGCAAGTGCATATTTTCATGATACCAGGCCATCATTTCCTCTCTTAGCGCTTCTTCGCTATTGGCGTCCGTCAATAGTTGCCGGTAGGACATTTTCCTGCAAAGATACCTCCACTAAAAAAAACAATCCCCTCATTGCTTTTGCTATTCTGCCGGGAAGGAAAAATTAAGCGCTACACCCTATTTTTACACAATGAATACCATCAACGGAATGGCGATAAGCCATTGGAA
>CAZFKK010000547.1:0-1665 GCA_964519735.1 uncultured Taibaiella sp. | reverse complement strand
CATTCATGACAGCTTAGGATCTGTTGAATTATGGCGGGATCTGCCTAAAGAATTGGCAGAGGCCACACAATGTAATACATTGGCATATGACCGCCTGGGTTACGGCAAGTCTGACCCCATGCCCACCTATGAAAGAGCTATCAATTATATGGAGACGGAAGCTGACCTGTTAAAGGATCTGCTAACCGAGCTGAATGTTGAAGATGCTATTTTACTGGGACACAGTGACGGCGGCACCATTGCATTGCTGACCGCAAGTAAATACCCGGAAAAAATTAAAGCATTGATTGTGGAAGCCGCACACATCTTCGTGGAAGAGGTAACCCTGAAAGGGATTCAGGATGCGATGACAGCCTATAAAAACACCAATTTACCGGAGCGCCTGGCCAAATATCATGGAAATAAGGTGGAAACCCTATTCAAAGCGTGGACAGAAACCTGGACAAGAAGTGATTATAGAAATTGGAATATAGAGCATTTTTTACCCCGCATCGTAGCCCCTTTACTTTTCATACAAGGCGAAGCAGACGAATACGGCACGCTGGAACAAGTAAAAAAAACCATCAGCCAGGTGAGCGGAAAGGCAGAGCCATATATCATGGCCAATACGGGGCATACACCACACAGAGAAAACAAGGAGGCCTTCTTCAAAGCCGTAAGCCATTTTATTTTGAATCAGGTAAAACCTTAAGAAAGTGCTGCATGCCAAATCCCCGCCCAGAACTGGATATGTTCGGTAAGCGACATCTTCTTCAGGGGCATAGCGCCTATCCGCTTGGAAAAATACTTATTATAGTTTCCATTATATTCCAACAGCAAGTCGCATTCCGCACCATGTTGGGTGCGGTAAAAATAAGGCTGTATATCATCCTTTAAATGGGCAACAATTTGTTCTACCCACAGGATTTTCCAGATCCAGATATTCTTTCTTATTAGCTATTTGCCTAGCCAATGTGGTTTTACCCACCTGCCTGGGACCTAAAATACCTGTGGCAGGAAATATATTCATATATGCCTGAAAATTATCTTGTAGGTTTCTCTCTATTTTCATAACTACCGAGTAAAACGAAAATAAAATATACGATTTTCTCGGTTAAAAATTTAAAAAATTACTGCGACTAACTCTTATACAAGCTGGAGTTTCTAAAAAAGAGTACAGGTACTTCATGTATCGTATTTAAAACAAAACAATTTTCATTATCTTTGATTTTCAAACTATATACCGATGAACAGTATCACAAAAAAACATCATGGGCACAGTATTAAACGCATCCGTGAAATACAACAAATCAAGCAAAAAACGGTTGCAGATGCTCTAAGTAAAACTTTAAAAGAGAATTGGGACCAAGGTAAGGTATCTTTATTAGAGGATAAGGAAGAAATTGATGGTGACTTATTGGAAGTTATTGCTCCGATATTAAATGTTACTCCTGATATAATTAGGAACTTCGATAGTGAGTCTATGTTTACCGTATTTGCTACAAATAATGACGGTCATGATTATTCTTCGACAGTAAACTTTCACTGCACATTTAACCCTCTTGATAAACTGATACAAGTTTACGATGAACTTTTGAAAGCAAAAGATGATGCTATCAAAGCTAAAGATGCATTGATATCTGTATTAAAACAGAAAACCGCATAGGGGTACAGACACAGGAACGG
>CAZFKK010000546.1:0-2005 GCA_964519735.1 uncultured Taibaiella sp. | reverse complement strand
CAACAAAAATGGAACAATGGAAAACTACAAAGGAAATGTAACACTTTTACGCTAACCATAAAATGTGCCTATGGAATTTAGACACCATCCTGATTATGAGGGACACATCTATGTATCAACGGTAGTCCCCATGCACCTAATGAGGTATCGACTAAGACATGCCAAGGTCAGGTACGTCAAATGTGCCGCTGGGGAGATCCTCTCTCAGCAGATCGTCGGCAAACATTTTTCCATTTGGGTGCACCGTTTCTTTTTGACCGAGGACATTACCTTATATGCTTTTGTGGACCATTTGTGCCGGACCCTCAATTATAACCGAAAGGGGAGTTTGTGGTGTGAATTAGTGGGCTATGGAAAAGTTCATCTGAAACAGGGCTTGTATGGCTTATTTTGTGTGCCACCCAACGTGCATCATCCCTGCTATTTTACTGCAGGTGAATATTGTTTTATGCACGTTGACCTGCAGGATGAGCTGTTGAGTCGGATCGACTATAACCCCTATTGCAAAAAAGCTTTGGCAGCTTACTTAAAAAACCCAAAACATAATGGCGTTCAACTGAAAGCTGTGAGTATGCATCTCCTAATAAAGGATATTATACGTAAAATTTCGGACTGCAAAGATGAACCTGCAGATGCATATATAGCCAAAATCACGTATCATGTGGAACATCTGCTGTATGAGTTCAACACGCAGATTCAAGAGATCATAATGGAAACCCAGCAGCAATTGATGGCTGGTAGAATAGCATCTATCATATTATCGATAGAGGGAAACTTGGATGTAAAATACACCAGGCAATCTTTGGCCCAGGAGCATCAAATGACGGAAATCACCTTACACCGGTATTTTAAAGCGGTGAAGGGTATTTCTGCCAGGGAATTTATTTTGAACTGTAAGATGGAAGGCGCCAGGACTTTATTGACCACCACAGATAATCCCATTGAAGTAATAGCAGAGGATGTGGGCTACAAAGAACCTAGCGATTTTGTGCGGGCCTATAAAAAACATTTTGGCATAATACCTTCGCAGGAACGAGGGGGCTGTCAGAGATAGAATGGAACGAATATTATTACCCATTCCCGTACAGCAACCAAATTTCAAGCATGCAGCTATGAATTTTACCATGGGGGATAGCTTACTGCTACCTACACTGCCCCATTACCTCCCTCCGACCCAACAGGAACAGGCTCCTTGAAAAAGAAAACCAATCAGGGACCAGGGCAACATGTCGCTGGAAAGTAAAAATTCAGGTTCAGCACGACGCCTTCTTGTACTGCAATTTGTACAATTCCTTACACGATCCCTTTAAGTTACGATAGTAACCATTGACAATAGCCTCGCTTTGCCACAGCCTGAAGCAGTATGTCTATTTCCTGCCCCTTTGCCATAGCCTCTTTTCCTCCACTATCGCGTTCTGCACCTGATAATCAGGCTACGCCCTGTAGATTTCCTCCTACCCGCTCGCAGGAATTCCCGTCCCGCATCGTAAAAATAGCAATTGCCCTCTTGAAATGGCCCCCGATCGGGAAATGCATCGTGTCACTCCGCCTCATTCCCACTCAATATTAGCTCATTGAACCTCTTTCAGGTTCATTATTTGGAAAGCCCTTGCCCACAATACTACATTTGTTTTTTAAGCGGAGGTACCCCGCTGTTTATTGTTTAACCCTTAAATTTTTAAAAAGTGGACATTAAAAGATTTGCCCTTGGTGGCTTTAAAAACTACAAAGATGATGAACTCCTGGTTCGGGCCAACACCGTATTGCAGGCAATGGACAACAATGCCTTCTTCCCGGAGCCGCTTCCGGCCCTCGAAGATGTTCAGGCCTTGCTGGACGATTTTTCGGCCAAGCTCTCCATGGCTCGCCGGAAAGGCAGCCCCCAGGATACGGCAGTAAAAAATGACAGCCGCAAATTGCTGTCCAATGCCCTTACCCGTCTGGCCTTTTATGTGACCCATAAGGCTGATGGCGCGCTGGCCGTTTTACTGAGCTCCGGGTTCCT
>CAZFKK010000545.1:946-2007 GCA_964519735.1 uncultured Taibaiella sp. | reverse complement strand
ATGCCGGTTGTGAGGCTGCTGCTGCTGCTGCCAATATGGGAAGTAAGACCTTATTGATTACTATGAATATGCAGACTATAGCGCAAATGAGTTGTAATCCTGCTATGGGTGGTATAGGCAAGGGTCAGATCGTGAGAGAGATTGATGCATTAGGCGGATATAGTGGTATTGTTAGCGACAAGAGTATGATCCAGTTTAGAATGTTGAATAGAAGTAAGGGACCTGCTATGTGGAGCCCCCGTACTCAAAATGACAGGATGTTGTTCGCTTCCACCTGGAGAGAAATGCTGGAACAAACGCCTAACCTTGATTTCTGGCAGGATATGGTGAAGAGTTTAATTGTTTCACGTGGAACAATTGAAGGTGTAATAACAGGAATGGGGCAGGAAATCAGGGCCAGGTCTGTAGTGTTGACTAATGGCACCTTTTTGAATGGCGTTATTCATGTGGGTGACAAGCAATTTGGTGGCGGTAGAATGGGAGAAAAAGGAGCAACAGGCATCACAGAACAGTTAGTAAGTCTTGGTTTTGAAAGCGACCGACTGAAAACAGGCACCCCACCCCGCATTGACGGCAGGAGTTTGGATTATACAAAAATGGAAATTCAGCAGGGAGATGAGGATATCGTTGGTTTTTCTTTCGATTCGGAAGTGGAGCGGATTACCCCTTCTGAACAAAGGCATTGCTGGATCACTTATACCTCCCAGAAAGTGCATGATATCCTGAAAACCGGGTTCGATCGATCCCCGATGTACCAGGGGCGTATTCAAGGATCAGGGCCAAGGTATTGTCCCAGCATTGAAGATAAGATTAATCGTTTTGCGGATAAAGACCGCCACCAGCTATTCGTGGAGCCTGAAGGCTGGAATACGGTTGAAATTTATGTAAATGGATTCAGTACCTCCTTGCCGGAAGAAGTACAATATAAGGCCTTAACACAAGTACCAGGCTTTGAACATTGCAAATTTTTCAGGCCTGGATATGCTATTGAGTATGACTATTTTCCTCCTACCCAATTACAATTTACACTGGAAACTAAGTTGATCCGGAATTTATTTTTT
>CAZFKK010000545.1:0-936 GCA_964519735.1 uncultured Taibaiella sp. | reverse complement strand
CCATAACCTCTTCTTTGCAGGTCAGATCAATGGTACTACAGGTTATGAAGAAGCTGCCTGCCAGGGATTAATCGCCGGCATTAATGCACATAGAAATGTAAAAGGCAAAGATGCTTTTGTGCTCAGGCGAAACGATGCTTATATTGGTGTACTGATCGATGATCTTATTAATAAAGGTACAGAAGAGCCCTACCGTATGTTTACCAGTCGTGCCGAATTCCGCACCTTAATGCGCCAGGATAATGCGGATATACGGCTTACGAAACTGAGTTATGAAATGGGCCTGGCCTCAGAAAAAAGAATGCAGGCGGTTATAGCTAAAAAAGAATCTGTTGCCACCATCCGTCAATTATTAGCACAAATGCCGGTGGAACCCGATCAGATCAACGGATTTTTGCAGCAGAAGGGCATTTCTGTTCTAAAAGAGCGTCAAAAACTGCAAAAAATACTGTTAAGGCCTGACATTTCATTAAATGAACTGATCCTTACCCTTCCCCATGTACAGGAAAAACTCAGTAAGTTTAAAAAGGAGGAATTAGAGCAAGCTGAGATACAGGTGAAGTATGAAACCTATATTGAAAAAGAAAAGGAGATGGTGCAAAGAATGGCAACGATGGAAGACCTGATCATCCCGGATTCTTTCAATTATGAAAAGGTCAATGCTTTAAGTACAGAAGCAAGGCAAAAATTAAGTAAGATCAAACCTCATACCCTGGGACAGGCCAGTCGTATATCAGGAGTGAATCCAAGCGATGTGCAGATCTTACTGGTGTACATGGGGCGGTAATCATTAAAATGAATTTTGTTTTAAATTTTTAAAGTATATGGCCATAGCCGTAATTACAGGTGCTACAAAAGGAATAGGAAAAGCCATTGCTGAAAAGATGTTGCAGGAAGGGATAGATGTCGCCATTTGTGCCCGCACGACCAATGATT
>CAZFKK010000544.1:0-2012 GCA_964519735.1 uncultured Taibaiella sp. | reverse complement strand
CCGTATTCTTAGCCTCCCTGTCCTGGACGGCAGGGTCCTTACTGATGAAATCTTTTGCTTCCTCTCTTAGCCCGGTTACGGGTATGGCCATCCAGTTATGCAGCGGAGGGATATTACTGCTATCTGCTTCTGTGGCAATGGAAGACCTGAGCGTAATCAGGTCACTATCCTTTTCAAGTATAGGCGCCTTGGCTTATCTTGTGGTATTTGGATCGCTGCTGACGTACCTGTGCTATATTTATGCTGTAAAAAAACTGCCTGTCGGGTTGGTATCCATTTACTCCTATATCAATCCTTTTGTAGCTATTGTAATAGGCTATATATGGTTGCAGGAACCGGTAACCTGGATCACTGTATCGGCTTTTGTGACTACCCTGAGTGGTGTATATTTTATCAACAGGGGCTACCGAAGCCTCCGATGGCGATAAGCATTTTGAATACTAGATCAATGAAATGGGCAGACCAACGGCTGAGGTCATAATCCTGTTTAAGAGTTCCAGAAATTCGGGACTAACTGTCTGTGCCTGTAGCATCGGAACTGTGATTTATCGATATTAAAAATACAGGAGAGGTAGGAAAGCGTTACCGCATCTAATGACCTTAAGTTTAAAGAAATCTCCTTTATGGTTTCTAATCCGTAATATTTTTTTAACAATTGCCAATCTTTCCACATACCGTATTCCAACACCTTCCAAATCATTTGTGTTTTATGTTTTTCCAAATCGAATTTAGAAATATCAACATCCCAAAAAAGATGTTGTGAAAAATCGTCTATGGTTATTTTACGTTCCATGTTCCAAATTTATGGGATTCTGGCAAACGATTCTATTTTTCCCGATTCTTTTTAAGCTATGCGGTTTAGCTTAATGTATCAACGCTGACATCGTAAAAGGACGAGATAAGTTGTCGTAGATTTTTAATTTGCGGTTGCCGCCGAAACCAATAAAGCCTTGCCTGATTTGTTTTCATAGATCCTCATTAACTTAAAGCATCGTGAAAAATAATACCTAAAGTATAGCGCTCACCACGATGCACTTCACTGACGCCATGTTTCATCTGGACGCGATAGTAACCCATGCTGCCTTTTACAGGACGGAAGTTCGTGGTAAATAATAACATATCTCCTTTTTTAGGTTTCAGTACAATCGCCTTCGATTGTGCTCTGGGCTCCTGCTCCGTGAGTACAAATTCACCACCGCTGAAGTCCTGATCCGGTTCATTCAGAAAGAGCACCAGTTGGATGGGGAAATAGATATCGCCGTATAAATCCTGGTGTAAAGCATTATAGCCACCCGGACCATATTTTAAAATCAGTACCGTAGCTTTTGTTTGCTGATTATCCCGGCATTGTTGTAACAATTCCTCATGGGTCAATGGGAATTGTTTGTCTTTACGCAAAACTTTCATCCAGGTATTGGCAACAGGAGCAAGGTAGGGGTATATATGGGTCCGCAGGGTTTGAATCAACTCAGGCAGCGGGTAATTGAAATACCGGTATTCCCCCAACCCATAGCGGTAACGTTCCATAACTACCGTTTTTCGATAGGCAGCAGGGTCAGTATAATTTTCTTTAAAGAGGTCGCATTGCTGCGCGGTCAATAAACCTGGAATCAGGGCATAGCCTTTCTGGTGTAAAGCTGCTGTGCTGTTATCCCAATCAAGGGCAGCTATTTTGGATTGTATATCTGGCATAAAGGACATGATTTTTACAATGTTGCATTCATTCTGCCACCTTCCCAACCGATCATGGCTGTTTTGCAGGTATTGCCCCACTTATACCCGCCAATATTCTTAAGCGCTAATTTAGCCAAAATAAGTGAGGTACCCAAAGAGCTACTTTGCAGCAAGGGAAGTCATTGCCTACAACTCATTCCCTTTATGCCAGTTATACTTCACGTTACCTAAAAATGTGCAATGCTATTTTTTACCTCTTTGCATCTTCGTGTAAACCTTAATGCACAAATCTATCCGGTAGGCAGTATAATGATGGATGATGGCTTAAACCAAATGAA
>CAZFKK010000543.1:580-2017 GCA_964519735.1 uncultured Taibaiella sp. | reverse complement strand
GCTGCAAAGCAAAGTATATGAAGTGCTGCCCTCTTTTGCCTTATCCGCCTACCGTTATTATTCGCAAACCCGGGAGTCCAAAGTCTATTTCGACCTGGAGTTAAAGATCACCGGTCTTCTTCTAAGGGAACAGCATTTTGACCAGGAACCTGTCAGGAAGGCCGTTCTGGGTAACATAAAAAAAATACTAGCTGATTATATCGATCATCTTAACGGCACCCAGAATTTCCAGGAGCATTATAGCCGGTACACCATCTGGATTGATAGCATTGTGAAGGAACGGCCCTTTTATAAAGAAGCCGCTTTATGGTATCAACGGCATGTCAAGAGCGCCAGGGTTGTCTGAAAGGAAAATTAGTAAATCCCCTTTCCTTTCAATATTTTTGCCTGACCTGAATTGTAATCATGTCCCAGACTTCATCATCAAATAAAAAGAAAAACGGCGGCAAACGCCTTATCGTTATCCTGGCGGGCTTGCTTGTCCTCAATATTGCGGCCTATTTCTTTTACCTGCCCCTGGATCTGACGCGTGACCGGAGGTACACCATTACCGATGCTACCCGGAACATGCTGCGTCACCTGGAGCAGAAGACGGAGGTTACGGTTTTTTTAGCGGGAGAGGACCTGCCGGCTGCCTTTCAAAGTCTTTCTAAAAGTACGGGCACTTTATTGCGCCATTTCAGGGATATCAGCAATAACAAAGTCAGCTTCCGGTTTACCGATCCGTTAGGTAAGGATACCCTGGCTTTACAAACCTTGTCCCAATACCGGATGTCGGGCATGCCGGTGGCCATTAATGCGGGCAAAAAGGGGACAGTGCAAAAAATGATCTACCCCTGGGCCTTAGTGACCACCTATGATGAGCAGGGTGCAGCGAGGGCCTTCCCGGTTTTCCTGCAGGAGACCAATACACCTGAGCTGAGCCGCAAGATACTGGGCAGGTCCGAGATGTTGCTGGAGTATAACCTGGCCAGCGCTATCCACCAGGTCAATAAAACTGAAAGAGCGGCTATTGCTTACCTTACCGGTAATGAGGAAGAGTTTGGCATGAACGTATGGACCGCCTTTAGTACCCTGTCCCGGTATTACCGCCTGGATACGCTTAACCTGCAGCAGGTGCCCGTAATACCGGCTCAATATAAAGCCCTCATCATTAACCGGCCTATGGTTGCTTTTGATGACCTGGATAAGTTCAAGATAGACCAGTACCTCATGAATGGCGGCAATATATTCTGGAGCCTGAATATGGTGACGGGAAGTATCGACAGCCTTCAGTCCGGCCGCTTCAATGCCATGCCTGTGGAACTTAACCTGACAGACCTCTTATTTAACTATGGGGTCAGGGTTAATGCCAACCTGATCGAAGATGCGGTGGATTATGCAGGGGTACCTTTGCAAGCTCCGGGCGGTAAGGCGCAGCCCACGATGTTTCCCTGG
>CAZFKK010000543.1:0-570 GCA_964519735.1 uncultured Taibaiella sp. | reverse complement strand
GATCATCCCATTGTAAAGAATACTAATGGCGTGTTGGCCCGTTTTGTCAGCAGCATTGATACCAATAGTAATGACGGGTCTATTCAAAAGACCGTTTTGCTGGCCTCCTCCAGGTATAGCAAAACAGAAGCCGCCCCCCTGCCCGTTATCCTGGAATCGGCTATAATACAGCCTAACCTGGCTACTTTTACGCAGCCCAACCTGGTGGCAGCTATTCTTTTGGAAGGCAATTTCAGCTCTGCCTATGCCCACCGTAACCCGGAAAGTGTGTTGCGGCATATAGATTCCCTAAAGCTTCCTAAACAAAATAAGGCGCTGCAGCCGGGCAAAATGATCATTGCCGCCGATGGTGACCTGCTGATGAATGAAGCCTCCAGGGAACAGGGCGCTTCGGATATGGGGGTGTACCGGTTCAGCGATTACCGTTTTGATAATAAAAGCTTCCTGCTGAACAGTATGGAATACCTCACGGATCCGGATAACCTGCTGGAGGCACGTACCAAAAGCTTTGAAAATAATATATTGGATCCCAGGCGGGTAGAGCAGGAGCGCACTACCTGGCAGCTCCTC
>CAZFKK010000542.1:0-2024 GCA_964519735.1 uncultured Taibaiella sp. | reverse complement strand
GAAATGGTGACCGACGAGGAGCGGGATTACACGTACAAGATGTACGCTACGGATCCTAAGGCAAAGATAAACCTGGGTATACGGCAAAGATTAGCTCCTTTGATGCAAAATAACAGGAGAAAAATTGAGCTGATCAATTCACTCATGTTTTCCTTGCCGGGGACGCCGGTCATCTACTATGGTGACGAGATCGGCATGGGCGATAACTTTTACCTGGGTGACCGGGATGGCGTCCGTACGCCCATGCAATGGTCTTCCAACAGGAACGGGGGCTTTTCAGAAGCGAATCCCCAAAGGATATACCTGCCCTTAATCCTGAGCCCTGAGTACCACTATGAGATCGTCAATGTAGATCTCCAGGCAACTAATTCATCCTCTTTGTTATGGTATATGAAACGGTTGATCGACCTGCGCAAAAAGCACAAAGCTTTTAGCCGCGGCGACTTTAAATTACTCACTGTCGACAATTCAAAAGTACTGGCTTTTACCCGAAGCTATGAAGACGAAACTTTATTGGTTGTAGTGAATCTTTCCCGGTTTACGCAGCCGGCGGAGTTAGATTTGAAGGATTTTGAAGGTTTGCAGCCCATAGAGTTGCAGAGCCGTAACAAGTTTCCTATTATTAAGCATCCCCGGTATTTTCTTTCTTTGAACGGCCATAGTTTTTATTGGTTCAGTCTGCAGAAGGTTTCAGGTACGGTTGTCCAGGTAAAGAATAAATTACCTCCTGCACTGGAGACATTCGATGAGCTGTTGGCCGGTAGTTTTGGCGAGGAGTTGCTGAATAGCATTCTGCCCGGATGGCTGAAGCAGGCCCGTTGGTTTGGCGGGAAGAACAAGGAAGTGCACAACATCGAACTGGAAAATAAGCAGTTCGTTACGCTCAAAGACCAGCATCAAGCAATCTGGATATTACTGAAAGTGAGTTATTATTACGGATTACCTGAAATTTACCAGTTGCCCTTAATTTTTATGCCTTCAGATGATGAGTATATGGTGAAGAGCTATCCCCAAAGTATTATTACGATTATTAACGTTAATGGTGTAGAGGGATATTTATGCGATGCCCTGTATGATATACGCTTACACCAGTATATACTGGAAAGGTTTTTGGATCCCGAAAGTAAAGCCGGCCCCCTGCTGTTTAATAGTACGGAACACCTAAAGCTATCGGCTACGGAAGGGTATCCTCTGAATAGCTGGGTGATTCCCGCTGAGCAAAGCAATACTTCCGTTATTTACGAAAAAGAATTTTACCTTAAAATCTACCGTAAAGTGGATTATGACGTTAACCCCGACCAGGAGATGATTCGTCTGCTTTCGGAACAGTTGTCTTTTGATTATGTGCCGCCATTCCTGGGCACGATGGATTGGCGGAGTAACCGGGGAAATATTACACTGGCCATGATGCAGGGATTGGTAGAGAACCGGGGTGATGCCTGGTCGTATATGCAGGAACGGTTGTCCGCATTCAATAACCAGATACTTTCCCTGCCTCCGGAGGAATTGCCTTCACTTGACCTTAGGGGGACTATTACTCATCCCTGCGGCTATGAAGATCTTCCCGCGAGCTTAAGGGCAGTGCTTGATCCCACCGTTGCAGAACAGGCACGGTTGATTGGCATCCGTACAGCAGAGCTGCATCTTGCCCTGGCATCTGTCGCAGACCAACCCGACTTCAAGCCGGAGCCTTATTCGCTCCATTATCAACGCTCCATTTTTTCTTCCCTTACCAGCCTCGTTCGGGAGGCCTTTCAGAACCTGGAAAGGTTTCTGGACCAGTTGCGCCCGGACGTCAGGGATATAGCCGGTAAGGTCCTGTCCTCTAAAGAAGGTATCTTAAACGAGATGAAAGGAATTTATAAGAGTAAACTGGATCTGCTCAAGATCAGGATCCACGGTGATTTTCACCTGGGCCAGATCCTGTTAACAGGAAAGGACCTGGTCATTCTGGACTTCGAAGGAGAGCCTGCCAGGAGCTATAGTGAGCGCAGACTCAAATTTACGGCCTTAAGGGATATTGC
>CAZFKK010000541.1:0-2025 GCA_964519735.1 uncultured Taibaiella sp. | reverse complement strand
AAATTTTTTATGGGAGTTCCTTTTGACCAAAAATCATAGAAAATTACAAGAGAAATATAATATGGAATAGCTGTTTTCAGGCAAAAAAAACCTGTGAAGTTTTTTACGGCTTCACAGGCTTTTTAAGACGGGTGGTACCCCAGCTTTATTTATTCACCCCCTGAGAGGTCTCTTCATTCTGCGCCTGAGCGACTTCAGGGTATAAAACAGCAACAAAACTGTTCTTACCTTCAAATAATCGGTTGGCAGCAGCCTTAATATCCGCAGAGGATATTTTATTCACTATGCTTTCCATCTTCAGAAAACGATCCTGGTCATAATTCCAGAATTGCAGTTGTTCCAGTTTTCCTAACCAATAGCCATTGGTCTTGATGCTTTCCTTACGTTTTTCCAACAGGGCCAGTTTTACTTTATCCAGGTCCTTTTTATCCACTCCGTTTTGCTTCAGATGAGCTATCTCTTTCTCTGTTTCTTTCAATAAAAGAGGCACATTTTCAGGACCGCAAGGCAGAAACAGGCGAATGGAATAATTAGGGTAAGGTTCTTTTTCTACTTCAGCGCTGAATCCACCGCTATAAATTGCAGCCATTTTTTCACGCATTTCTTCAATCACCTTAATATTAAGTATCTCTGCTACCATATTCGCCTTAAGGGCCAGGTCTTCAGAATAATCGATGTCGCCAAAATACTGTGCAAAAATAAGACTTTGTTGTTCAGATCCTTTTTGGAAATCGAGTAAATGACGTCCGGTTACCGGACGCAACCCATTGTCCTTAAATGCTGCTTTTGTTCCTTTTACCGGCAGGCTGCCTATATATTGTTCCAATAAGGGAACAATAGTAGCAGTGTCCACATTACCTACAAGGAAAAAATGAAAGTCGTCCGCATAGCCCAGTTCATTCTGGTAAATCTCCAATATACGATCCAGGTTTATCCGGTCAAAATCCGCTGCAGTAGGGATGGTAATAGGCGCCCTGGGATCATTGTTGAACATGGATTTACTTAATGTATCAAAGAAGGCATACTGAGGGTTGGACGTTAAAAACTGCAATTGTGCTTTCTGATTGGCTACGAATCCATTATAGAGCTCGATGTCTTTACGGGGCGCGGTCAGGGTTAAATAATTCAATTGCAATAATGTTTCCAGGTCTTTTACCGCGGCATTGCCCCGCACATTGCTGCTCAGGCTGCCTATAGATTGATTGAGGCTAACCGTTTTTCCCGCTATAAAATTGCGAAGGTCCGTTGGGGTAAAGTTACCGGTGCCCATGGCACTGATGATACGGGATACAAAGGTGACATTTGCTTTATCCTCCGGACCATAGTTACTGGATCCTCCCTTCTTAACGCCATTTAATAAAATTTCATCACTCTTGAATTCGGTCGGTTTGAGGGTCACTTTAACCCCATTGCTTAAGGTATAAGTGGTGGTACCCAATTCTTTATTTTTTGCTGCAGCCACAACCTTACCGGGAACCGGCATTTTATCCAACAGGCTGGATGCGATCTCTTTTTCGTCATCAGCCACAACTTGTTGTGCAAAAGCTGATTCCACCATTTGTGCTAATTCCAGATCGGTAGGTACTTTCATCTGGCGGCTATCGGGCCCTGTGATCAAGGCGAAATATTCCTTATTCTGATCGATAGAAAGCCATTCTTTGGCCACTGCATTCAGGTCTTCAACCTGGATAGCAGGCAACATTTCCTGGTAATAAGCATATTCATTTTCTATACCGGGAATGGCCTCTGCGTTAAGAAAACTGCGTACGTACTCTGATACGATACGTCCTGATTCTGTGGTATTGCGTTCATTATAAGCCTTTTCCATCCTGCTTAATACTTGTTTCCGGGCAATATCCAGCTCAGAAGGGTTAAAGCCATATTGCTGAGCCTTAACCAGCTCGGCAATGGCTGTGTTCACCGTAAACGCGATATCGGTAGAAGGTGCTGCCATTAAAGTAAAGTTTTCATAATCACGTGCCCAGCCTCCGATATAACCGGCAGCATAGAGGTAGGGAGGATTTC
>CAZFKK010000540.1:0-2026 GCA_964519735.1 uncultured Taibaiella sp. | reverse complement strand
GGACCGCATAGAGGGCTTGAAAAAGGGGGGGGATGATTACCTGAGCAAGCCTTTCAACCTGGAAGAACTCCTGCTCAGGGTGGAAAAGCTGGTCGTGAAAAATAAGAAGCTGCAAGACAGGAACTCGGTGCCTGAAGTGTACTCTTTTGGCAGGTGCCGTATTGATTTTGGCGCCCAGTCCGGCAAAGATAAGGATGGTAAATCATTGGAATTCAGTAAGAAGGAAATGTCTTTACTGCGGTTGCTGATTGAACATAAAAATGAAGTGGTATCCCGGGAGCATATTCTCCAGGTCGTGTGGGGGTATAATGTCTATCCGACTACACGTACGATCGATAATTTTATCTTGAATTTCAGGAAATATTTTGAGAAAGATAGCCGAAATCCCAAACATTTTCATTCTGTCAGAGGGGTGGGGTATAAGTTTATGGAATAATTTTTTGCTTTTAATGCAGGATTGTTTATTTTTATCCATTGAATGGTGGCATTTTTCAAAAAATATTTGCTGCGTCATAGAAACAAACCAGAAGATGATGAAAAAATATGCATTTGCAGGGATAGCTGTACTTTTATTTGCGGCATCGTGTGATCCGGAAAGGAAAATGGTAGATGCCACAGTGATTGACAGTGGGGACATTACTAATGAAGGATGTGGCTATGTGCTTCAGTTGGCAGATCAGGCGCTGATTCAGCCGGTTTACCTGCCCTCTGCTTACCAGCATGGGGGGATTAGGGTGAAAGTGGAATACCAGCATACGGGTATAGCAGATACCTGTGATTTTGGTACGGTGATCTATGACCTGGTGGATATAAAACGTATTAAAATAAATATGGAACGATAAAAAAGATTTCGGCGTTACCAGGCCAGGTCATCTTCGGGCCGGTTGCTTTTAAAATGCCTCCGTGAAATGATTTTCTCCGATTGCCGCTCATAAATAAGGGTGGCAATTTTTTTGCTCACATCATGCTCGGTAGCAAGGGCAGATTTTATCTTTGCTTCTGAAATGTCCAGGCGGTAGAGCAGAGAGAAGAGTTGGTCCGGGTTACCGGCCATCATTTTATCTATTCTGAAGCTCAAGGCAGCAATGATTTGTTCCCGGGAGACCAGCGCCGGTAATTCCAGATCGAAAGACTGGCTAAGCATCGAGCTTAATTCTTCTTCGTTATTCATATGGATATTTGTTGTTGCAGCATGGCTGGAAATAGCCGTGCTGCAACAATAATAACTGGTTTTAACGTATGGCCTTCATCACTATATCTTTAACCTGGGCTAAGGGCACTCTTTCCTGTTCCATACTATCGCGGTGACGGATCGTCACCATCCGGTCTTCTTTAGTCTGGTGGTCTATAGTAACACAAAACGGGGTGCCTAATGCATCCATGCGACGGTATCGTTTACCTATCGTATCTTTTTCCTCATAAAAACATTTGAACTCCTGTTTGCATTCGTCCATCAGCTCCCGTGCGATTTCAGGCAGGCCGTCTTTTTTGGTCAGGGGTAATACGGCCAGTTTAATAGGGGCCAGCTTAGGGGCAAAGCGTAATACTACGCGGCTATCCTTCCGTTCTTCTGTGCTCAGATCCTGTTCTTCATAGGCCTCGCTCAGGACCATCAGTACGGTACGGTCCAGGCCGATAGAGGTCTCCACCACAAAAGGAATATAGTTGCCATAAGGCTTACCTTGGTCATCCAGGTCCGTATCGAAATACTGCATTTTTTTGCGGCTATGCTCCTGGTGGCTTTTCAGGTCAAAGTCGGTACGGCTATGAATGCCTTCCAGTTCCTTGAATCCCATAGGGAAGTCATATTCGATATCACAGGCAGCATCAGCATAGTGAGCCAGCTTAATATGATCATGGAAGCGATACTTATCTGCAGGGATACCCAAGGTACTGTGCCATTTCATCCGTTCAGCTTTCCAATACTCATACCATTCTTTTTGTGTGCCGGGGCGTACAAAAAACTGCATTTCCATTTGTTCAAACTCCCGCATACGGAAGATGAAGCCCCGGGCAACGATTTCGT
>CAZFKK010000539.1:0-2030 GCA_964519735.1 uncultured Taibaiella sp. | reverse complement strand
CAGTTGTAGCCGTATTTAGCTAAGAGAAAATCGGTAGGACCGCCTTTGGAACGGTAGCCAAAGCTCACTCCCCAGATGCTGTCCGTTACCTGGCCGCCGATGTATATGCTGTTGTTGTGACAGGCTATTTCAAGACCCTGATCAAGGCTGGGTACGGGATTATTACTCTGCCAGTAGTCCATGGTCTGTATCACACCATCCGTATCTAATATTACTATGGGTAAGTATCGACTGGTACTGCCGACAATCCGTGTAAACATCGTATCCTCTCCGCTAACCAAAGCACCATTTACCTGGCCAGTAAGTATGATCCTCCCATTATGCAGGCCTTCTAAGCAAGTCGTAAGGCCCTGGCCGAAAGTTGCAGTATTATAGAAAATTCGTTTCCAAATCAGGTTATTATCTAAGTCCATTTTCATGATAAAAGAAGTGCCGGCAATAAAAGGCTGTTCAAGTTCTATACCCTTGAAGGTGCATTTGTCTCCGAAAAAATAGCCAAACACATACTGGTAATCTCCATCCCGGAAAATCACCGCACGCTGGCCCGAATAAGCGGGAATGGTGACAAAGGTATCATGGCTAACTAAGTTACGCATACTGTCAAAAGTAATTACCCCCCCCAGCCACCTTCACTGGTTACCGAAACATGCAGAGTATTACTTGGCTCATGGATATTACTCGGCTCAAAGATGTTCAGATAAAGCATAGTGTCTGCTATGGGTAGGCGTTTGGCATCAAGAAGATTACCCTGCCGGTCAAAGCTAATATCATATATCCCTCTTTGACTGATAATACCGGGAGCAATCTCCGCTCCTGTCTCAAATACCGATTTTATAAAGTGAACCACGGTATCCCGCATCATCAATTGGCCATTATTATTACCCAAAGCTCTGATAGACTCACCGTCCGAGTTACCTAAGTTCCTGATCCATTGTCTTTCACCCAGCGTATCGTACTTTAGCAGCCAGCAGGCTGTAGGGTTTTTGACTATAGCCGTATCGTCAAGATAATAAGTACTTGTTGAATTACTAACCACTGAACTTCCTATATAAATCCCCCCTACTTTGTCATAAGTCATAGCCGCAAATTTAGAACCACCGTCAGAGGACATGATCTTGCCCCAGCGCAGCGTACCCTCACAGGTATAGCTCAACAAGGCCGTCTTAGAACGATACACCGAATTAGTGTATATAGGAAAGGTCATGCTGTCGAAGGTGATACTATCGCTGCCCATAAACTCTGCAAGGATATAAACATTCCCATGCTCATCGATGACCATCTCACGTACCATCTCCTGTGCATTATAACCACTGGGCGCTCTGTAATGCGAACCGCCACCCCGGATCCATTGATGTTGTTGAGAAAATGTGGTTGAAAAGCAACACAAGCTGAAAAGAAGCAATAGAAAGTATTTCATGGAGAAGTAAAAAGTTTAGAGTGAAAAGTGACATAAAGGTAATAAAAAGAGGCTGCTTAAACAAGCAGCCTCTAAGGCAATAGAGTAAACAAGGTTCTTCGTTAATGACTGACCACTAACTTAAAGGTGTGCAGGGTTTCCGTTCCGGATAGCATGCGGATCAGGTAGATACCTGATTGCCATTCCTTTGTATAGATCGTCCATTCGCCCTGCGGGCCGGCAGGATAGTAGCTGTCGATCTTACGACCGGAGATGTCGTAGGCTTCAAGCGCCCGCACTCCTTCTGCATTACCGTAGTCGAACTGCACAGAGGCCGAGTAGGTAGAGGGATTGGGAGAAACAGAAATGGAATGGCGCGAAAGCAAACGCTCTTTCATTTCTTTCCGTTTAGAAGCCGTACGATCATCCGGTTGCGCCAGCGGCCGTTGAGGGTCATCATCACAATTGTCCATACCGGTCATCATTTGCTCGTAGCTACAGTAGCTGCCATCTGCATACTCGATCACAACCCTGATCCAGAGATAGGTTCTCGGTAAGGGAAAATAGATGTTATTATATTGCAGATACAAAACCCCCGGGTCGGTGGACAGGAAGTTGTTTACAGACGGGAAGA
>CAZFKK010000538.1:0-2034 GCA_964519735.1 uncultured Taibaiella sp. | reverse complement strand
ATACTAATGAAGGTTGTGCTTCAATCTGTGATACCAGCGGAAACCTGTTATTTTATACGGATGGTACTAATGCCTGGGATCGCAACCATGTTCTGATGGCCAATGGAACCAACCTGCCCGGTGTGGGGAGTAATATTACTTCCAGTACAACGCAGGGCGCGCTGATTGTTCCCATGCCGGGCGATGTCCATAAATATTATATTTTTTCCCTGGGCAACCGGGAAAGTTCATTTTATGTGGGCAGATTATACTACAGTATAGTAGATATGAGGCTGAATAACGGATGGGGCGCTATCGTATCGAAGGGGAATCTGTTGGATTCCTTACTCACGGAGCACCTGATGGGAGTGTCAGGCAATGATTGTAATATCTGGCTTTTAGTGCTTTCCCGTGCTGATCTTACCTTTAAAGCTTATGACATTACCCCAAACGGTATTAGCCCTAATGCCGTAGTTTCACCAAGGATTCCGGGAGGAGGGGCTTACGGAGGAATCATAGGGAGTATTGATATATCGCCGGACCGTAGTAAAGTGGCGGTAGCGCAGGGGAATTTAGTCATGTATGATTTTGATGTGAATTCCGGGAAAATAACGCATCCCTTAATACTGGACCCTGACTTTTCGGATTCCTATTACGGTGTTTGCTTTTCTTCCGGTAATACAAAACTATATGCAAGCACCGACGGCCCGTTCCGCCAGTTTGATTTAAGCTTAGCCGATACTACTGCCATCATAGCTTCGAAAACATTACTTACCCGCCTTTTATCGCCCGCCATCAAAAGAGGGCCGGATGGTAAAGTCTATTGTGGGAGCGGAGGCAGAAGTTTGAATGTGATCAACCGGCCTGAACTTGCCGGTACGGCATGCCAGCTTGTGTACAATGGATTCCCTTTATTGTCAGGGACACAATCTCAGCTAGGCTTACCTAATTCAATAACGATTGTAACCAGGAGAAAAATTTATCGCTCCATAACAGACCATGTTTTTTGCCGCAACGATCTTTTATTAACAGCAACCGATTCTACCGGCATCAATTATCTATGGGATGATAACAGTACCGGGCCTTCACGCCCGGTGGACCGTTCGGGAACCTACTGGGTTCGTTATGAAGTAAATTCAGCTTGTATCCTGGATGAACATGCAGATACTTTTACCGTCGTCTTTGACAATTCCAGGAGAGAGATCGTTACCTTAACGGAGCATGAGGGCTTATGCACCTTAGATACCGTTCTGCTGGAAGCAAGTAATCTTTGGGGGGACGGTTATACCTGGAATGACAACGGCACAGGTATGCAGCGCAGGGTAAGCCGGCCGGGTACCTATTGGGTAAGCTATACTGTCGATTCCTTATGCGAAGATCATAGGGACTCTTTTAAAGTAACGTATCCTGAGAAAGGCTATAAAGTGTCTTTTGCTGCAGATTCAATAGTATGTGTGGATGCGCCGCTGCAATTTAACAATACTTCCGACCCGCATTTTAAACAATTTAGCTGGACGTTTGGAGATCAGACCTCCTCTTCAATCAAAAGCCCGGAGCATGTATATACACAACCGGGTACTTACCCCGTTATGTTGGCTGCCCGGATAAACGAGCGATGCCAGGATACCGCCTGGCAAATGATCATTGTGGACGCTTTAATCAAGGCCAGTTTCGATAAGGATAAGGACAGCATCTGTGTAGGGCAAAGTATCCTGTACAGGCAGCAAATGAATCCCGGGACGATGGAAGAGCTGCATTGGCAAATGGGTGACGGACGCTCTTTTACGGCCTTTGATGAACAGGTACAGCATGCGTATGATCGTTCGGGTATCATGAAAGTAGTCTTGAATACTAAGTTTCGTGCCTGCCCGGCAAGCTCTTTTGCCGATACCGTATTTGTTGTTGACCTGCCTGCAATTGATTTAGGTTCGGATGCAGGACTTTGTTGGAACGGCGCTCCCGTAATCATAAAAAACCGGCAGCAGGCCCCCGGTGCAGACCTGGATTACTTTTGGAGCACTGGAGCGACTACTGAAAGTATAGCCATAACTCATC
>CAZFKK010000537.1:1249-2050 GCA_964519735.1 uncultured Taibaiella sp. | reverse complement strand
CAGTCAGATCGGATTTGATCCTTAGTCCGTCGATTAGTTGCCTCCAGAGATTCACAATAGTCGGCAGCGAGATTTCTCAAGCTAACCTTGAACACATCAAGGGCTTCTTGAAAAGTCCTCATGTCGACCTCCGTTTTACCCTCCGCCGCAGTTAGAAGTTCTGTCATTACATTAAATATACCATTAAAACTTGTTCCTCAACATTAAATGATAAATATAGGAAGACTACCATTCATTAGCTTCTTCGATGCGTCATCGAAAGCGGTGGGCCGACACTCCATTAGCGGGACCACGAGATAAGATGGACCCGGTTGATCGTCCTCTGCAAAATTCGAATGAGTGCATTTCATTAAAGTTGTATTCTATCGATTCTATCTCAATTTTGATTTGGTTGCTGTTCACTGAGAACAGTTGAACAAAAAGCATTTGGTAATTGGTAATAATAGTCAGCCAACAAGAATGTCGAAAACAATACCTGTTGCAAAAAGAAACTGAAATCGTCACATTGAAAATGATGATGGAACGGGAAGAAAAAGAGCGCAGTCGATTGTCCAGAGAACTCCACGATGGTATAGGCGGCATGCTGGCTGCGGTAAGATTAAAAGTAGATGCTGTAAAACATATGGTAAAAGAGCAGTCAACCGCCGGTCAATATCTTTCAGATATAATGAACATGTTATGGGACACCAGTGCGGAAGTACGAACTACGGCGCATAACCTTCTGCCGGAAATGCTGACCAGGTATAACCTGACAGAAGCGATCCTAAGGTATATCGAACAGGTTAATACCAGCCAAAATTT
>CAZFKK010000537.1:619-1239 GCA_964519735.1 uncultured Taibaiella sp. | reverse complement strand
CCCCAACCCATATCTGCATTGAATAAAACTGTGGAGCTGGTCATTTTCCGCATGGTACAGGAGCTCATTCATAATGTGATTAACCATGCTGAAGCCACACTTATTGAAATCCAGTTACTGGAAATAAAAGGACAACTTAACCTGACAATTGAAGACAATGGAAAAGGGTTTAATATCCAACAAACCGGCGGATACGGGCTCGAGAACCTTCGTTACCGCGTACAAAGCCTGAAAGGCGAACTGGACATCCGGTCTGCGCCCGGACAAAGCACCACTGTACGTGTAAGTTTTAATTTGGAAAAACTTAAATTAGCTACAAATATCTAACTAAAAAATGAAAATAATTAATATTGTCATTGTAGATGATCACCCTTTAGTGCTGCAAGGATTGGAGACTGTTTTGTCGGGATACCATAATATTAGGGTAAATGCATCGTTTAAAAACGGGAAAGCGCTACTGGCAGGGATAAGCACTATTCCTGCCGATGTATTACTTTTGGATATTCAATTACCAGACATACCAGGTGATGAGTTGGTTCCGCTATTGCAGAAAGATTATCCTGTGCTGAAAATACTGATCCTTACCAATTTCGATAGTGCAATGTACGCTTCAAAAATGC